>VGYL01001143.1 GCA_016872975.1 Planctomycetota bacterium | reverse complement strand
CATGACAATGATCGTCCTCCTGGGGGCAGTGGCTCTGGCGATAAGCCTGGGCACCTCGTGCGGCAGGAGGCCGTCCACGCCACCGGCGCCCGAGGCGGATCAGAAAGAGGCGCCCGCCACACCGGCCGCGACTCCGGAAGCCCCGAAGCCGCAAGTGCAGCCCGCCGCGACAGCTCCCGCTCCCGCCCCAGCCCCCGCGCCGCAACCGACCGCGGCTCCGGCCGGCGCCAAGATGGTCCCGATCGAGATCGAGTTGCCCAAACCGATGTTCGTCGGCACGCCCCAGGATATCAAGGTGGAGAACCTGGAGAAGCCCTTGGGCAAGCCGCGGCCCCCGTTCCTGGCCCCCGCAGGGACCGTGAACCTGGCGAAGGACAAGCCCGTCAAGTCCAGCGATGAGATGCCGATCATCGGTGAGATCAGCTACATCACCGACGGCGACAAGGAAGCCGCCGACGGCAGCTACGTCGAGCTGGGGCCGCTGGTCCAGCACATCACCGTCGATCTGGGCAAGACGAGCGAGCTCTATGCGATCGTCATGTGGCACTATCACAAGCAGCCCCGCGTGTACATGGATGTCGTGGTGCAATTGTCCAACGATCCGGACTTCATCAAGGACGTCAAGACCGTCTTCAACAATGACCATGACAACTCCGCCGGCCTGGGCGTCGGCACGGATCCGCATTACGTCGAGACCAACGAAGGCAAGCTGATCGACCTGATCTCGCAGGGCAGCCCGAAGGCTCGCTACGTCCGCTTCTACAGCAACGGCAACACGAGCAACGACCTGAACCACTACATCGAGGTTGGTGTTTACGGCAAGCCGGCGGAATGAAAGGGCAGGATTGGGCCTCCGACCACAGGCGGCTCAAGCTACACTGGTTCTTGATCCTGGTCGTGGCGCTCGGAGCGTTTGCGGTCCGAGCGCCACGGCTGGCTCTACGGCCGATGCACACCGATGAGGCCGTACATGCCGACAACTTCCAGCGGACCTTCCTTGCCGGCAATCCCTACGAGTACGATCCCCACGAGTACCACGGTCCCACGCTCAACTTCTTCACGCTGATTCCCGCCCGGCTGAGCGGGGCGAACACCTACCCCCAACTGACCGAGGGTATCCTCCGCATCGTGCCGGTCGTCTTCGGGACGATCCTGGTCCTGCTGAGCCTGTTGCTGGTGCGCGGACTCGGGCCGGCCGCACTGCCGGCGGCAGCCCTGGCGGCCCTCTCGCCGGCGCTGATCTTCTACAGCCGCTACTACATCCAGGAGATGTTGCTGGTCTGCTTCACCTTCGGCGTCATCGCCTGCGGCTATCGTTACAGCCGGACCCGGGCGTTGCCCTGGGCGATCGCGACGGGGGTCTTCGCGGGACTGATGCACGCCACGAAAGAGACCTGCATCATTGCGTTCGGCGCCCTGGGACTGGCCCTGATCGTGCTGCAGCGCGGCCGTCTGGTCCGTGCGCTCGGCAGGCCGTTGCCCCTGATCCTCGGCGTGGCGGCCGCACTGGGCGTCTCGGCCCTGTTCTATTCCTCCTTCCTCCGCCATCCCCGGGGCGTGCTGGATTCCTACCTGACCTACGCCACCTACCTGAGCCGGGGCGTCGGCGAGAACACGGTGCACGTGCAACCGTGGCACTATTATCTCCAGATGCTCGTGTTCGCGCGGTACTTCGACGGCCCGGTCTGGACGGAAGGTTGGATCGTGCTGTTGGCCCTGGTGGGAATGCTGGCGGCCGTGAAGGGGGATCGTCTCGGTCTCTTCGACCCGCGGCTCGTGCGCTTCCTCGCCCTGTACACGGCCTCCATGACCGCGGCGTACTCCGCGATTCCCTATAAGACACCGTGGTGCCTGCTGGGCTTCCTGCACGGCATGATCCTCCTGGCGGGTGTCGGGGCCGCAACGCTTCTGGCGTGGGCAAAGGGTCGCGCGCGTATCGCTATCGCGGTGCTGTTGCCGGTCGTGGCCGGACATCTGGCGTTCCAGGCGTACCGGGCGAACTTCGTCTACGAGGCCGACAGCCGCAACCCGTACGTGTACGCCCACCCGACGCGGGAGGTCTTCACCATTGCCGAGAAGGTGAGGGAGTATGTCGGCATACGCGGGCTGGGGCAGTCCGAGGCCACGCCCGTCCAGGTCGCGGTCGACGGCAACGACTACTGGCCGCTGCCCTGGTATCTGCGGGGCTTGGAAGTGGAGTGGCGCAGCGATGTCTCGGCGGACATCCAGCCGCTGATTCTCATCTCGGGCAAGCTGGAGGAGGCTCTGACGCATAGGATCTACGTGGATACGCCGCCGGGGCGACGGCAGATGTATCTCTATCTGTTCGATGCCCCGTACTACCTGTGGTTTCGGCCCGGAATCAAGATGATCGGCTT
>VGYL01001142.1 GCA_016872975.1 Planctomycetota bacterium | reverse complement strand
GGCAAACTGTTCGTCGATGGCCGCAACACGAACACCGTGTTCAGCTACCCGCCCTACAGCGGCGTCGGCACGCCGTCGGTGTTGCTCGACCTCTGGGATGCTGATCCGGCGCGGCGCTACAAGGCGGTCTATATTCAGAAGCTGTTCAACTCGAATCATCCCAAGCGTTCTACCTACCGGGCCCATCACTCTGTGGGCGTGTCCATGGCCTTCTCGCCAAACGGTATAGACTGGACGCCTTACGCCGGCAATCCCATTCTGCCCTACTGGGGCAGCGACGTGCAGATCCTGACCTACGATGAGATCGACCACAAATACCTGATCCACGGACGGGCCGAGAGCTTCCACCTCTCCCCTCACCCGGATTCGCAGAACTGGTTCCTGCCCGTCTACCCGGATCAGCCTGCCGGCATCGGCAATACCCGGCGCTGCACCTGTCGCACGGAAAGCCAGGACTGCATCCACTGGACACAGCCGGAGCAGATGCTGGTTCCTGGCAGCGAAGACAACCTGCAGGACTCCTACTACAGCTTTGTCCCCTGGCGAGCCGGTGAGATGCACCTTGGCGCCCTCGAGATCCTCCACCAGGTAGACAATACGCTGGACACTGAGCTGCTCTACAGCCGCGACGGACGGCACTGGCAGCGCTTTCCTGGTCACCAACCTCTCATAAGTCGAGGCCAGGACGACAGCTATGACAGCCTGCAGATCGAGTTCTCGACGCAGCCGCTGCGTGTCGGAGATGAGTTATGGCTCTACTACGGCGGCAACAACATCCATCACGACTGGTGGATCTTTGGCCGCCAGGAGGGTCTTGACGTACCTGAAGCCCGGGACCCTACCCTTGTGCGGGACGGGCACCATCTGTGCCTGGCGACGCTGCGCCTCGATGGCTGGGTGTCGCTGGATGCGACGATCAGAGAGGGCTACGTCGAGACCAAGCCGGTCTTCTCCACCGGCGCCCACCTTTTCATCAACGGCCGCTGCCAGCCGGGGGGCACCATCCAGGTGGAGGTCATGGACAACTGGAACCACGTCTGGCCGGGCTACGGCAAGGCTGACTGCCGGATCTTCAGTGGCGATAGCGTGCACCACAAGGTGGCCTGGACGGCCGGCGACGCCGTCCACATGATCCCGGGCATTGTCAAGCTGCGCTTCCATCTGCGCAACGCCGAACTGTATTCATTCCAGATTGCCGATAGCTGAGGTGACGATATGAAGGCGATGACCAACCGGGAGCGCGTCGTGGCTGCCCTCCATGGCGAACCGACCGACCGGACGCCCTTCACCACTTACGAGTGGAAGATCCCCTGGGGCGAAGATAAGCGCAAGCTGATCGAGCGCGGCCTGACCATGATGATGCGTTTCCCGGGCGTGCGGGAGGCGTATGCGCACTGTGAGTGGACAATGGCCACCTACATGAAAGACGGCAAGAAGTGGGAGCGAGAGACCATATCAACGCCGAAAGGCGACGTGTCCTCCCTGTTCCTGCCTGATCAGACCAATAAAGTGCGCAAGCAGGTGCAACACTGGATCAAAGGGGAGGCAGACTACGAACCGCTTATCCACGCCATCGATGATACGGTCTTCTCCCCCAGCTTCGAGGAGATCAGGCTCGCTCAGGAGAGCCTGGGCGAGGACGGTTACGTCTACATCTGGGCGGGCTACAGCCCCTTGCAGGAGATCATCATCAGGCTGATGGGTATCGAGCAGTTCAGCTACGAGCTGGCCGAGCGGCCGGACCATCTCTGGGCCCTCTACGATGCCCTGTGGCGACGCGAACAGCGTCGATACGAGATCCTGGCCGACGCTCCTGTGGAGATGGTCCAAGCGTGTGGCAACCCCATCGCCAGCGTCCTGGGGCGCAAGCGTTTTGTGGACAGAGTCCTGCCGCCGCTGGCGGAGTCGGCGGCCGCTCTGCACGCTGCCGGCAAGCTCCAGGCTGTTCACATCGACGGCGACAACGCCATCTGGGCGAAGGACCTGGCGGCATCACCCATCGATATCCTGGAGGCATTCACGCCGGCGCCCGATACGGACATGACCATTGCCCAGGGCCGGCAGGCGTTCAAGGACAAGATCCTGTGGGCGAACTTCCCCTCGTCGGTTCACCTTGCCTCAGCGGAGACCGTTCGCGCCACCACCCAGGAGATCCTGGAGGCGGTGGCTCCGGGGCGGCGCTTCCTGCTGGGAATCACAGAGGACGTTCCCCCACAGTGCTGGCGAACCAGTTTCAATGCGATCCTGGACACGATCGATGACTTCTGCCGCTGAAGGAGGTCGGGCATGAAGGTGCTCAAGCCCTACGACATCAAAAGAATCGTGCACATCAAGGGTGTCGATCACCCTGAGTCCATCGGCATCGGCCCCGGAGGCGAGG
>VGYL01001141.1 GCA_016872975.1 Planctomycetota bacterium | reverse complement strand
CCGCCAGCCTCTGCCCCTTTACTATCACGTGCCCGGCCTGCAGCCCGGCACCGTCTACTACTGGCGGGTGGACGAGGTCGAGAGGGACGGCGTCACCATCCATACGGGCGAGGTCTGGTCCTTCATGACCCAGGCGCTGACCGCGTACTACCCGACCCCGGCGGACAAAGCGACGGACGCCGCGCCCGACACGGCGCTC
Organism: Planctomycetota bacterium; assembly: GCA_016872975.1. GTDB lineage: Bacteria > Planctomycetota > Phycisphaerae > Sedimentisphaerales > Anaerobacaceae > PLanc-01. The sequence continues at coordinate 2,184 of VGYL01001141.1, read as the reverse complement.
TCCTGGCTGCCCGGCGTGGGCGCCACGAAGCACCACCTGTATTTCGGCAGGGATGCTGAAGCGGTGGCCCAGGCGGCGGCTGCCGTGGACAAGGGCGCGTTGACGGCAGCGACCTTCGCGCCGGGACCTTTGGAGACTCTGACAACCTACTACTGGCGGGTGGACGAGACCCTGACCGCCGGGGTCGTCAAGGCCGGGCCGGTCTGGAGCTTCACCACGACGTTGCCGGTGGAGGACTTCGAGGGCTACACGGATGACGAGGGCAAGCGGATCTATGAGGCCTGGGTGGACGGCTGGACCAACAACACCGGCTCGACGGTCGGGTACACCACCGCGCCCTTCGCCGAGCGCAAGATCGTCCACGGCGGCAAGCAGTCGATGCCCTTGGACTATAACAACCTCGCCGCGCCGTTCTACAGCGAGGCCGAGCGGGAATTCACCCCGGCCCAGGATTGGACGGCCGACGGCGCCGGCACGCTGATTCTCTACGTTCGCGGCAAAGCGGGCAACCGCCCGGCCCCGTTGTATGTGCGGCTCGAAGATGCCTCCAAACGGGCGGCCACCGTGGTACATCCCGACACGTCCCTCGTGACGGCAGTGAAATGGACCCAGTGGAAGATCCCGCTGAGCCGTTTCACCGGTGTGAACGTGGCCCGCGTCAAGAAGCTGTGCCTGGGCGTGGGAGACAGAGCCGATCCCAAGGCCGGCGGCACAGGGTTGATCTACCTGGATGACCTCTGTCTCGCCCGGCCCTGAGAGGGCGTGTGAAGAGGGTGGCATCGTCAAGGCCGGTAGGCCTTGGCGATGGTCCGGCGCACGGGAAATCTGCCATCGCCAAGCTCCGAAGAGGGTTCCCAATCGCGATGAATCGCGATTGGGAACCCAGACTCCGCTTGACGATGCCACCCAGAGAATGCCGGCTTCTCACACACCCTCTGCGGATTCCGATCCCTGGCGGCCGGGAAGCGTGCCTCGGGCGGGCCGTTACGACCGGTAATCTGCGGTTTTTTATGTCGCGACAAGCGGCGAGGTGATATAATTCGGAGAAGGTGCGCCTTGCGATAGCCGATGAAGAGTCTGTCGTCCGAGGGCGGCAGAGAAACAGCCCATAGAAGATTGTATACCGCAAATCCAGAGGAGGAGTGCCATGGGGTCACGACCAGACCATCATGTGGGAGTTGTGTTTCTGATTCTCCTGGGCGCCATGAGCCCGGTCCGGGCCGCCGGCTATGCGCTGGAGTTCGACGGGGTGAATGACTATGTGGATGTCCCCACGATGGAATACGCCTTCGCCGACGGGGACGTCTTCACGATCGAGGTCTGGTCGCGCTGGTTCGATACGGTGCGCTCGCTGTGCGCCTACCGCTACCAGTTGGAGCGCAATCGCTTCCGGACCCGGGGCACCTCCGAGTTGGTGGTGCAGACCGGCATCACGAACCAGGAGTGGAACCACGTGGCCGTCGTCTATGACGGCAGCGGCGCCACCAGGCGCCTGACCGGCTACGTCAACGGCGTCCAGACCGGCACAGCCAGTACCGGCGGCTCGCCGTTGTCCAGCTACACGGGCAACACGCTGCGTTTCGGCATGACGCGACACAGCAGCGGCCAGTATTCCCGTTGCACGATGGATGAAGTCCGCATCTGGAACGTCGCCCGCTCGCTCGCGGACATCCAGGCCTACATGAAACGGGGGCTCTCCGGCGAGGAACCCGGGTTGATCGGCTACTGGACCTTCGACGAGGGCGCAGGCACCACGGCCCGGGATCGCTCCCCCCGGGGCCACCACGGGACGATCTCCGGGGCCACCTGGACGACCGACACGGCGCCGGTGACGCCGGGACCGGGGCCCGCGGCGGCGCATGGCCCGTTTCCGGCCCACGGCGCAGTGGATGTGCCGCGCGACGTGGTCCTGAGCTGGAACGCGGGAACCTATGCCCATACGCACGATGTCTACCTGGGGACGGTCTTCGACGACGTCGATACCGCCGGCCGGACCGCTCCGAAGGGATTGCTGGTCAGCCGGGGACAGACTGTCACCGCCTACAGTCCGGCCGGCGTCCTGGAGTTCGGCAAGGTCTACTACTGGCGGGTCGATGAGGTCAATGCCCCGCCCAGCCCCACGATCGTCAAAGGCGGGGTGTGGAGTTTCACCGTCGAGCCGCTCGTCTATCGCGTGACGGCGAT
>VGYL01001140.1 GCA_016872975.1 Planctomycetota bacterium | reverse complement strand
GCGATTGCCGTGCTCGGCCCCGCCGAGCGGGTACTCGAAGTGGAGGGAGATCGGTCCCGCGATGCCGTGGCGTTTCAGCATGCCGGCATAGGCCGGCAGCTCGACCATTCCCTGGCCCAGGGGACAGTTCTCCGTTTTCCAGCCGCCGTCCTGTCGTGCCCAGCGAAAGTCCTTGACGGCCAGCGTGTTGATGAAGCCGGCCACCAGCCGCAGATTGAGCGGCCATGCCAGGCCGCCTTCGACCACGGCGTGGCGGATGTCGAACTGTATCCCGATCCAGCGCGGGTCGAGATCGCGCAGCAGGTAGTGCAGATCCCACAAGGGAGCGCCGACGTAGCCGGCGCCCGCGTGGTTCTGGAACGTGGCGGCGACGCCGTGTTCCTTGCTCATGTCGGCCAGGTCGCGCAGGCGCGGCTTGATCTCATCGAGCTGCGCCATGATCGGGGTGGCGTCGTTGTAGCGAAAGATGCCGAGCCGACAATGACGCACACCCAGCCGGGCAGCGGTCCGGAGGACCCGCTCGGTTCGCGCATCCCGCGGATCGGTGATATCGCTCACGATCATCCGGACGTGAACCCCGGCCTTCGTAGCGGCCTCGACCGCCCGGGGCAGGTCCTCCTCGACCCGCTCGGGCAACACGTGCCCGCCCCGCCGGACCGTCAGATCCACCCCGTCGAATCCGGCCTCCGCCGTGATCTCGGCCGTTGCCGGATAGTCGAGCCATTGCAGGCATTTCGAAAACACGCTGAGGTCAAGGCCCCCGTCCCGCGCACGTCTCTGGGTCTGGGCCTTCCCCTCAACCAGTAGATTCGACGACCCCAGAGCCGCCGCCGTCCCGGCCACCGCCGCCAGGAATCCCCGCCGTGATGGATTCACCGACTCACTCCAGCTTGTCTCATTCATAAGTTCTACCTCGATTGCATGTTGTTTTACACGTTGCCAGCCTGCAACATACGGGAGGATCGCAGAGACGTCAACAACGAGCAGATCTTTCCCGCGGCACAATGGGCCCTAAAGCCGTCCCCCGCGCCCAGGTCACGAGCAGGGCCGGCCCGGCGGCATCGAATGGCTCTTCTCCCCAGCCGTCCGGGGCGGTACAATGGACACTTGGTCATATGAGAAGGATCAAGAGCCCCAGTCTGGCGCAGTTGCTGATGCAACTCCGGTTCACGCCGGAGATCAAACGGCGTGCGCAGCTTGCGGCCGCGGAGAAGCTGTTCGGCCTGATCGAGCCCCAGAAGCAGTATCCCTACGATTTCGTCTGTTTCCATATCACCGGCTTCATGCCCAAGAGCAACCCGGAGCCGGAGGTCCTGCCGGGTCGCGACCTGCTGGATGATTTGCAGGTCTTCATCTCCAAGCTCAGCGCCCGCCTGGCCCTGCCGGCCACCGAGGCCGGTGAGCCGGTGCATACGATCGAGGACCTGGCCGCCCGGTTTCACGTCTCGACCAAGACCGTCCATCGCTGGCGCAAACGCGGCCTGCTGGCGCGGAAGTTCATCTTTGCCGGCGGGCAGCGCCGGCTCGGGTTCCCGGACTCGACGGTCGAGCGGTTCGTGCACGAGAATCCATCCCTCGTGACGAGCGCCGGCGCCTTTCGCCGGTTGACGGACAGCGAGCGGCAGCAGGCGATTCGCCAGGCCCGCGGCCTGGCGGCCAAATCGTCCCTGTCGCGACATCAGATCACCAAGCGCCTCGCGGAGAAGCTCGGCATGGCCCAGGAGACGTTGCGGACGCTCCTGCAGCAGCACGAAAAGAAATATCCGGACAAACCGATCTTTCGCCGGCCCCTGGGGCGCATCCAGCCCGCGGACGCCGCGGAGCTGTACCGGCTCTACAAACAGGGCACCGGTGTCCACGATTTGATGGAGCGCTTCGACCGCAGCCGGGCCACGGTGCATCGCATCATCAATCAGCGGCGGGCCCTGGCCCTGCTGGCGCGGAAGATCGAGCATGTCCCCAGCGACGAGTTCCTCCAGGCCGAGGCCCGCACGCAGATCCTGGGCCGGCCCTTCGCTCTGGAGCGCCTGGAGCCGGAACGGCGGGTCGAGCCGTTCGAGCTGGTCGGCGAGGACCTGCTGCCGGAGTATCTCCAGGTCCTCAAGATCACGCCGGTGCTCAACCGCGAGCAGGAGATCGAGCTGTTCCGCCGCTACAATTACCTCAAGCACCTCGTGGCGCAGGAGCGCCATCAGCTCAAGCTCGCGAAAATTGACGCGAACCTGCTGGCGCAGCTCGAGGCCTATCTCGACGAGGCCGAGGAGATCCGCAAGATGCTGGTGGAGGCCAACCTGCGGCTCGTCGTCAGCATTGCCGGCAAACACACCAGCCACGAGGCCAGCTTCCTCGAATTGGTGAGCAAGGGCAACTTCGCGCTGATCCAG
>VGYL01001139.1 GCA_016872975.1 Planctomycetota bacterium | reverse complement strand
GAGATCGCCGTGGAGCGTTCGCACCGCCAGACCGCTGGTCTGCACCGGCGGGAACGCGGTGCTGGTTAGCGTTGAGTCCCCGCCGGAGCGGAGGTTCAGCATGGAGAACTCCACACCCCAGTCCACGTTGTTGCTGTGGGTCAGCTCGGCGAACAGGACCTTGATCAGGACCTGGCCGACGGGCTTGTCCAGCTCGTCGATGATCGGCTTGACCTTCTCGTAGTTTTTCGAGCTGGTCATGACCAGCAGGGAGTTGGTGTTCGGATCGGCCTGGAAGTAGGTCTCCTCGGAGAGCGTGTCGCCGGTGCTGGAGGAGGTTGTGCCGCCGGCCATCCCCCCGCCGGTCGGGCCGCCCATCGTCGCCATGCCGGCGCCGACGTTTCGCTGGCCGCCGGTGACGGTGGTGCGGGTCCCGGCGACCCGCTGATTGAGGGTCTGCATCTGCTGGAAGAGGTTATTGAGGATCGACATGAGCCCCGAGGCGTTGGCGTTCTTGAGCGGGTAGACGAAGATGCGGCGCTCGGCCGCCGGGTTCTCATCGAGCTCCTTGATGATCTGGGCGATGACCTCCAGGGTCTCCTGGGGCCCGCTGACCACGACGGAGTTCGTCCGCGTGTCGGCGGAGGCGACCACCGCGATATCGGAGGAGGTGCCCGTCGTCTGAGTACCGGGCTGCCCGCCCATCATGCCGCCGGGGCCACCCCGGAAGGTGACCTGCTGGCTCTGCTGACTGCTGGTCCGCGAGGTGCGGCTTGTAGAGGAGGTGCGGCTTTGCCCGAAGACCTCGTTGATCAGTTGGGCCGTGTTGGAGGCATCCGCGTATTCGAGGCGGAAGACCTTCACATCCGCCACATTGGACAGCGGCGTGTCCAGCTTCTTGATCACCTCTTCGACGACGTTCAGCACTGACTCCGGCCCGGTGACGACGACGGTGTTCGTGCGGCTGTCCGACGCCGCGGTGACTCCCACCATGCCGGTGTCGCCTTCCATCCCCCCGGGTCCGCCTTCTCCAAAGGGTCCCCGGAACATCATGGGCCCCCCGCCGAATCCGCTGCTGCCGCGGCCCGACCGCGCCCGCGAGGAAGAGGACGACTGCGCGTTGAAGAGTTGATTGATGACATCCGCCGTATTCATGGCATCCGCGTAGCGCAACTGAAAGACCCGGACGGTGGCGACCTTGGTGCCCATGTCCAGGGCCTCGATGACGTCGGCGACGAGGTCCAGCAAGTCGGACGGCCCGCGCACCACGACGGAATTCGTCTGGGTGTCGGCGGCGGCGACGACCTGCACGTTGAGGTTGCCGCTGCCCGTCTGACTGCTGCCGCCAAATCCCCCCCTTTGGTTTCTGGTCGACCCCCCCATGGCCGCGCTCATGACCACGCCAATTCCCGCTCCCAGTCCTCTGCCAATTCCCCCGCCAATGCCGCCTCCCAGTCCTTCTCCGGGCGGCAACTGTCCTCGCGGACCCCCCATGCCGCCCATGCCACCCGGACCGCCGCGCATCTGCATCATCATCTGAAAGGGATTGCCGGTGGGAAAGGTACCCCTGCCCCCGATTCCCCCGCGATTGCCCTGGGCCTGTTGCTGGAAGATGCTGTTGATCACGGTGGCTACGCTCGTGGCATCGGCGTTCTTCAGACGAAAGACCCGGATTTCGGCCACCGTGGCCATGTGGGTGTCCAGGGCCTTGACGATCTGCATCAGCCGCCGGATGTTGGCGGTGGTGTCTGTGATGATCAGGGCATTGCCGTCCAGGTTGGCGGTGAGAGTGGCGTATTCCGGGAGCAGGGTCTGAAGGTTCTGCACCAGGGCCGCGGCCCCGACGTGACCGACCGGGATCACGCAGGTCACCACCGAGTCATCGGGAATAAGGTCGTTCACGTCCCGGATGATGCGGACGGGTGTGTTCTCCCGGGGGGCGTTGAGCAGCGTCACCACCTTGAGGGTCTTGCCCTGGAGCAGGGCCGTCAGGCCCTTCTCCTTGAGCATGGAGTTGATCAGGCCCAGCGCCACGTCCAGCGTCACGGACTGGCGTTGGATGACCGTGATGCGGCTGGCGGCAATCGGCTCACCGGACACGATGCTCAGGCCCACCGTCTCGGACAGATACTCCAGGACCGTCTGGAGCGGGGCATCCTGGAAGTTGAGCTTGAGCATCATGTCGCCGTTCTTCACGATCTCGACGGGCCGGGACTCGCGGCGCTCGTCACTCGTATCTCGTCGTTCGGGACGGGCAGGCGGTGTGCGCGGCGGACCGGGCGGCGTGCGCGCCGGGGCGGGAGGCGCTTGTCCCGGCGCCGGGGCGGGCGCGGCCGGCGCGGCGGCGGGCGGCTCGCTGGTCGCAGGGGCCTCGGCGGGCGATGTGCCGGCTTGCGGCGGTATGGCCT
>VGYL01001138.1 GCA_016872975.1 Planctomycetota bacterium | reverse complement strand
GGCCAGGTCTATGACATGAACAGCGCACACTTCCGCCAGCCGGTGCTCTCCAAGGGGGGCGGCTGCACGACTTGCGGGCACCTGGAGAACGTGGACAAGTGGGTCAAGCACCTGGACTATCTGAGGGGCGCGGCTGCCGCCCGCGGCCTGCCGCCGGCGGGGATCACGCGCACGTTCTGGGGTGTGGCCGAGCCCGATGACGCGATGGTGGCTGAGCGGGTCGTGCCGCACCTGCCGCCGGGGTCGCTGAGCAACGTCTGCTGCCTGCCGACCAACCATCTGACCGAGAGCGTGGAAGCCTGGCCGCGCATCATGGACGAGGTCAACGCGGCGGACGACGGCAACCGACGGATCCTGATCTACCGGGAGCTGATCTACTCCTGCGGCAGCGACATCCCCCTCGTGCCGTTCACCAGCCTCGAGCGCATTGACGACGATGCCCGGGTGTTCGGCAAGTACCAGTCCTTTGCCGGGGTGCTGGGCGGGGTGTTCGTGTATCATTCGATGGGCTGGCTGCTGACGCTCTGCTCGATGCGCAAGCAGTGGCAACCCGGCTCAGACTGGAAGAGTTGGTTCCGCGGCTACTTCCGCGGCTTGCTGGGGGAGGCGTTCATCGAGACGTTCCTCGACGTCGCCGCGACCCTGCAGGACGTACAACGACTGGAGGGGCTGGTGCTGGGAGAGGATGCGGGCGGCTACTATTCGCGCTGGGGGCTGATCCTGGCCCGACTGGCGCCCGAGACTCTACCTGCCGACGGGCCGCTGAAGGTGGTGGACCAGTTCGGCAAACACCGGCCGTTCGTGCGCCTGGTGCAGACGGGCGCCGCGGACACAGGAGGAGTTTACACCTGCGAGCGTTGCGCGCCGGCGTTGAAGCGCATCCGGTCCATGCGCGCCAAGCTGGAAAGCGCACTGGGCAAGCTGCCCGCCCTGGCGCAGGCCCTGCCTCCAGGCGTGGACGGTCCTCAGTGGAATGAGTTGATCATCTTGCCACTGCGGGTCACGGCGCGCTTCCTGCAGACCCGCCTCCTACTGGCGCAGTCGTATCTCACGTACATCCGCCTGCGCGAGCGCGTGGTGCACGATCTGGACGCGGCAGCGGAGGCCGCCGAAGGCGAGACCCTATGCCGACAGGCGTTGGAGGCGCAAGACGAGTACATTCGCCTGCGGCCGGGGTTCTGCTCCAACTACCCAAAGGAAGTGCACCCTGCTACCTTGCGGGCGCTGATCGGCTGGTGGCGGCGGCTGGCCAAGGAGCCCGCACTTGCGCGCGACCTGGACATCTGCGCCTTCCTCGACACGGTGGAGAGGGAAGCCGAAGTGCGCAGGGTGGAGAAGAGCCCATCATGAGACCGCTGGATGCCATCCTGGAAGACTGGGACACGATCAAGAAACGCTACACCCACTGGTGGGCGAACGAGCTGTACGACCGGGCGTTGGTTCAGGTGACGCAGCCGAAGGAGGGCGTTCAGCGCGGCGAGTGGCCGGGCGGCGCCGTCACCCCTGAGAGCCGCTGGCTGAACATCGAGTACATGATCTGGCGCATGGAGGAGACTATCCGGACCACATACTATGGCGGGGAGACCCTGCCCAACTTTTTTCACGCCTGGGCCGTTGGACACGCGCTGCTGATGGGCTGCGAACCGCGCATAGGCGATGGCACCGGCACCGTGTGGGTGGACCCGCTGCCGGCCGCCGCCGATGGCTATCCGCCCATCCGCTTTCTGCGCGAGGGCCACTGGTGGCAATGGATGCGCGACAGCACGCTGCGTGCGGCCCAGGCGAGCCGGGGCCGCTACTGGGTCATGCCCATGTGGGGCAACAACGCCGGTGATACCCTGGCCATGGTGCGCGGGAACAACGAGTTGATGATGGACATCGCCGAAGATCCGACTTGGGTGCGCCAGGCGGCCAGGCAGGTATCAGACATTCTCATCGAGGTCTACGCCACTCTCTGGCCCCTGGTGGGAGAGCGGGTCACCGGTATCGAAGGCTCGATCAACTACTGCAACACTTGGTCGCCCGGCAGGACCATGGGCTTTGATTGCGATCTGTCGTGCATGATCTCACCGCGGCAGTTCGAAGACCTCTTCCTGCCGCCGCTCATCGAGACCATGCGCACCGTGGATCATCGCTTCTATCATCTCGACGGCGCCGTGGCGCTCCATCACCTCGGCCTGCTGCTGTCGGTGCCGGAGATCCAGGCCATCCAATGGGTGCCGGGAACCGGACGCGAGGAGATCCTGCAGTGGGTCCCCGTCATCCGGCGCATCCAGCAGGCGGGCAAATCCGTCTACGTGTATGCAGAGGCAAAGGAGATCCCAGCGTTGCTGGGCGAAGTGTCCGCGCGCGGGCTATGTATCGCGACCCGCTGCGCCTCTGAGCAGGAGGC
>VGYL01001137.1 GCA_016872975.1 Planctomycetota bacterium | reverse complement strand
GTTCTTCCTTCGGCTGAGGATTCCTCTTCCTCCCCTTCCCGAACAGCGGCGCATCGTCGCGCGGATAGAAGAGTTGCAGGCCAGAATAGAGACGGTCGAGAAGGGACAGACACAGCTTGGAGCGGAGACTATCACGTTCCACGCCAAGATGCTTAAGGACGCCTTTCTGCCGTATGCCGACAGAATGACCACGATTGGAGATGCTTTCGATGTCACCACGGGTAGCACACCTGCCCGTGGCAACCAAGCCTACTGGGGAGGGCAAATCAAGTGGGTCAGTTCTGGCGAGGTGCGATTCACGCGCATTACTGGTACGGCGGAGACAATAACCGAGTTGGGCGTCTCTCAAAGTAACGCCAAGGTGTATCCCGCGAACACCGTCCTCTTGGCGATGATCGGTCAGGGCAAGACACGCGGGCAGTGCGCGATTCTGGATAGCCCGGCGGCTACGAACCAAAACGTTGCAGGCATCCATGTATACCGGACTGCGCACGCGCCGGAGTTCGTTTACTGGTGGCTGCATGCGCGTTACCAGGAGAGCCGTGCTGTCGAGACGGGAACTGCGCAACCCGCTCTGAACGCGCAGAAGGTCAGGGAGATACCAATCCCCTTGCCTGCGCCCGAAGAGCAGCGCAAGGCTGTGGCACGCTTGGATGCCCTGCAGACGAAGGTGGATGAGTTGAAGCGGTTGCAGGCGGAGACGCAGAAGGAGCTTGATGCCCTGATGCCGTCCATTCTTGGTAGGGCGTTCGCTGGAAACCTGTAGGGAGAAATCATGAAGAAGAAAGGTCCGACCTCCAAGGTCTACCAGTTGAAGATATCACTCAACGGCATCCGGCCCGAGATATGGCGTCGGGTGCTCGTTGCGGGTGCGACCAGCCTGCACTCGCTGCACGACGTCATCCAGTCGGAAATGGGCTGGCAGGACTGTCACCTGCACGTGTTTCGGGTGGGCGATGTTGAGTACTCCGACCCGGACATGGAGGTTGACGGAGCCAGAAACGAGTTCTCGGCCCGGCTGTTCAGAATCGCACCAGACAAAGGAGATGCCTTCCTCTACGACTACGACTTTGGTGATGGGTGGAGCCACACGGTCGAGGTCGAAGCCATCTCCGAGCAGGACAGCCGCTTTTCCGGGCGTCCGGTCTGTATTGACGGCAGGGGCGACTGCCCGCCGGAGGACTGTGGCGGCGTGCCCGGCTACATGCGGATTCTGAAGGCGGGCGGCAAACGGACCCGGCAATGACCAGTAGGAACCGTGCCCGTATGGGTGATTCGATCCCGAGGTCGTGGCCCCCGGAATTCCGGGGACACAATACGGGATTTTGGGTTGTCAATATACTGCCGTAGTCTCCGGCGTCCGGGCCGAGAGGGGCTGGCGCGTGTTTCGGTCGGCTGATGACGAGGGGCGTCAACCGACATTCGAGATGGCAGATTCCGCGGCAGCTCTGACTCGCGCGCAGCGTCCCTCTCAGACCCCGGTCTTGCTCGGTCAGGGGAAACCGGTGACGCTAACCTGTTTCTTGGGCGTGTCAATGCCACCTCCTTGTGGAATCGCTGGAGCTCCCGCTTGCGACTCGATGTTGCTTCACTGCTTCGTCGCCTCCAGAAGCTGTCCGGGTGTCTTGCGCCCCATACGTTCGTGTCAACAAGATACACGGTCAGTCGCCCCGCCGCTCGAGGGCCTTCTTCTGAAGCTCAAGCGATGTGTACTTGTCCCGGAACTCGCGGAGTCCACCCGCCCAATCCTGCCTGAGCTTTCGGCGCGGGCGAGGAATCCGATTCTCCCTGAGGAATCGAGCAAAATCCCTGACCTCGGTCTGCAACTCCTCAGGCAGTTCCTTCGTTGATTCGATTACTTCATCAAGCGTATTCACGTTTCACCTCGCGCTTACTGAATCAATATAGCATCTTCTCGCCACTAAATCAAGCGCAGGCACGCACCCCGCCGGGCTTGCCGATGAGGCCCCGGAGCGTACCGTAGTCTTCGGTGCCCCGGTCTGCGTCCGCCATCGGCTTACGGCTAACGGCTGACGGCCTGGAATCCGAAGGCCTTGGGCTATAGGCCGTAGGCTGTGGGCCGTGAGCCGTCTGCCCTCCACGGGCGAGCGCGTCGCGCCAGTCTTCAATCTGGGCGAGGAAGGCGTCGTCTACTTCGGCGGTGCCTTTCCTGACCTTGGTGTCCACGACGTACTTGTCGAACGAGCCTTTGCGGATGGCTTCGGGCTTGATGCGGGCGGTCGAGGCTTTGTCGGTCCGGTTCGGGCGCGACCGGCAGTCGTAGACCGCGAGTTCCTCGAAGTCGGTGAGGATTGAGAGCGGCAGTTTGGCGCTCCAGGCGTAGCGGCGGAGTTGGAGGGCGGGGCTTGCGTCGGTGGCGATGTTGACCGAGGGCTTC
>VGYL01001136.1 GCA_016872975.1 Planctomycetota bacterium | reverse complement strand
TTCGGCCTGGCTGTGGAACGGTGACTTAGTGTTGTTGTAATCCAAAGGCATCGACTGCCGGCCGCCGTGGACGACCGTCCGCTCGGCAAAGGGGGATTGGGGATAGCCGACCCGAGACCCGGTCTTATTGGTCTCGCCGTCGAGCCAAGTCTGATAGAGCCGGCGGCCCTCCTCGTCGCCGTAGCTCTCGAAGTCGTCCACGAGGCGATATTCCTTCGTGGTGAGACTCCAGATTTCGCCCTGACGGATGCCGGGGCTCCTGGCCTCGTTGACCTCATCGACCCTCCAGTAGTAGGTCGTGCCGAAGTTCAGAGCGCCGGGATTGTAGCTGTGATCGGCGACGGTCGTTGCGGCCGCCGTCCCAGCGGCCACCGCGGCTCGGTCGGTGCTGAAATAGACCTTGTGCAAGGCAGCTTCGCGACCGGGCTGCCACGTTAGAATCGCGTCCACACCTACGCCCTTTCGCCCATCGGGTGGCGTGGGTCGGCCCGCGTAGAGCGGGACATGGAAGAACCGCACTTCGCTCAGGCCGTATTGCGTGGGCACGCCGCTCCAGTTGCTCTTGGCGGTCAGTCGCACGTACTTGGCTGCCACGCCGTTGAAGCTGACGGTCGTATTGTGGGCATAGCCGTTCTGCCCCGGCGCCCGGGCAAACTCCGTGTCCGCCAGCGCTGTCCAGTTCATCCCGTCGGTCGAGTATTGCACGCCGACCTTCCTGAACCCGAAGCCCATCACAGGCTCAGACACCCAGTTGTGGTTCCAGACCCACATCTCGTGCAGCGCGTACGCCTGATCGAACGCGAACTGAGTCCACGTCGGCGCCACAGCAGTGCTCAGCCACATGTCCGTGGGCTGCGTCGAATGCCCATCGCTCTTGTCGAGTCCCGACCGGTCCACGGTCTTCTCGGGCCCCATGCCGGGCTGTGAGCCGGATGCTGTCGCGATGATCTTGGTAGTAATCGAGTAAGCATACGCGACCGTCTTGAAGTCCAGGACCGGCCCTGGATAGATGGTGGGAGTGGGGCCGGGGACCACAAAATCGACCCGCCAGTAGTAGGTCCGGCTGAATTCGAGGGGTTCCGCGAAGTCGAACGTGCTCGCCGTCTGCGCCTTGCTGACCAAGACGCCTCGCGGATCGTCGCGGGTCGCATCGCGGACGTCCTCGGCGGAAGCTCCAAAGTACACATCGCACGCCTTCGCGAACTTCGGCGCGGTCCAGCTCAGGATCACATCGCGCGGGACATCTGCCGCGTGCACCTTGGGAGTCAGCACGAACTCCGAGCCCTCAATGGCTTCCAGGAGGACCACCCAGTCCTGCCCATCCACGATGCCATCGCCCCAGGCAAAGGGGCCCACGTCGCAACCTGGGTAGTTCTCGCCCCAATGTTGAGCCATGACCATGAGGTCTTTCTCGTCGACCTTGCCATCGGCGTTGAAGTCAACCACCGGCAGGATCGACGCCTGCCAGTTGGGCACGCCCTCGCGATCCATGGACCAGAAGTACAGCGTGTGGCCATCTGGAGAGATATAGGGCTGGTGGTCATTTGCGGGTCCATTGATCGGTGCCCCAAGGTTCACTGGCGGCTGCCAGGGAGCACTCTTGCTTGCGCGTCTTGTCATCCAGATATCGGGAGCTCCATGTCCACCGGGGCGCACGCTTGTTGTCGCGTACGACTCGCTGAACAACAGCACCAATCCGTCCGGCGAAAGGGAGACGCACCGCTCGCTGTACGGGGTATTCACTACCGGACCAAGGTTCACCGGTGCCCCCCAGGGGGCGTTCGGAGTTTCACGCCTGGCCACGTAGAGGTCATGCGATCCGTACCCGCCGGACCTGTTCGACCCAAAGAAGAGCTCTAAGTCATCGGATGAGATGCACCCCGTCAGGTCGGCATTGGCGCTGTTGATGGTCGGCCCGAGGTTCACCGCTGGTCCCCAGGGATCGTTCCTGGTCGCGCGTGTTGTCGCATAGATGTCATTACCGCCGTAGCCGCCGGGACGACCATTGGAGATGAAGTAGAGAGTAAGCCCGTCTCTCGATAAGGATGCTCCGTAATCGGCGTATGAGCTGTTGACGAGGGGTCCGAGATTCTCCACCGGCCCCCACTCCTTGTCCTCCGAGGCACGTTTACGTACCCATAGGTCGAAGGTGCCCCCTTGGTCCGTAACTCCAGGTGCTTCAGTGTACATCTCGAGTCCATCGTAGGAAAAGCATTCAATCCACTCGTTGAAGCGTAGCCCCGAGATCGGGACTTTCTCCGGCGTGCTAAACGTGAAGTCGGCCCGTGCGGGCCGCGCGTCTAGACCGGAGAGCAGACAGAACCCAACGAGTGACGTTGTGAACAAAGGAATCTTGAACGATTTCATAGTACCCTTTCCCTTCTGCCCGAAGGCAACA
>VGYL01001135.1 GCA_016872975.1 Planctomycetota bacterium | reverse complement strand
GCGCGGCGGGGGGCGGCGGCGAACGCTCGGCCCGGTCCCACAGCTTCAGGTGGCGAAGGATCTTCTCGATGACCGGGCCGTCGCCGATCAGGCTGATGATTGTGAGCGGCCCGCGGCAGCGCGGACAGACCAAGGGATCGGCCTCGAACACTTTCTTGACCAACCGGGCCCACGAACGCCTTCGGGCGCGCGCGAACTCCTCGCCGCTGTCGGCACCCTCTTGGGGCGTCGCCTGCGCTTCGGGCGGCCAAGCGGATCCCGAAGCGGCAGGACAAGCGCGGCGCGCATTGGAAAAGGCTCCGTAATACCGGATCAACTGCTGTCCCTTATCCGGGATATGGGCGCTTATGTTCTGAGTCGCTGTAAGTTATAGCGGGTCAATGATTTAGATGGAAAATGGCGGTTTGGCCATAACTCCCGTGAAATCAATCAGTAAGCGGTTTCAGCCAAAAAACTGAGAACATTTTTTTCGGGGCCATGCAGCAGTACGGCATGCTTTCGAGCGTGTGTTTCAACAAGTCCAGCAAGCGAGGGGATCCAAAAACAGGAGCCCATTCATCCCTTCCGGCTTGCTGTACTGATAGGGCCGCTCCAAGTGAGGGACCTTGCTCAAGTGAAGCATGTGGATCCCAGCAAGGGAAGGAAAAACAGCGAAGTAAAAGGGAAAAGCCTTATCTTTGCTCCTTCAATCTCAGAACATAACCAGACACAGAACATAAGCGCGCTGATCCGGTGAATCCACTCCAGGGGATCCAGCACCACGCGGGTCGCGCCTGTGCGCGGATCCGGGGGCGTCTCAAGCGACAGCGAGCCGTCCTCGAGTTTCTCCAGAGCATCCATGGCCAGAGCCGGGCGCGTAATGTAGCGGCTCTGGGATTCGAGCGCGGCGAGGGAGGCCCCATCCACGGGCGGTCCGGCGAAGACGCAGAACCCCGATTGATTCCAACAATACAAGTAGGTGTGACGAGGCCCTTGTAACCCTGACCCATCCCTGTCATCCGCTGCATGGCACCCAGGGCCGGCGCATCCGGGGACCGAGAACCGATAGCGACGACTGGGTCCTGCTCGAGTTGCCGGATGGAAAGCTCCGGCGTATTTCAAAGGGATGGACATCTCTGGCGCGGACGGACCCCTACCGCCTTCTGACGTCACCTCCTCTTCTTCGATTCGACTCCCTTCTGAAAGTCGCTGAATGGGTGGCCACCCGGCCCCGGAGGGCCAGAAAAGGAATCAGTTCAGGTGCTGCAAAAGGCGGCTTGCCATGAACGGGATCGCCGACTCATTCGATACCGTGCCGTTCTGCGACGGCATGAAGGCATCAGCGGACGGCGGCACGCGACATTCCCCTTCCCTGCGGAAGGCATGGCTGAGAGGAAGGATGGAGCTGGAAAAAGTGATGGTTGCTAGCAAGACTACGGGTGTGTTATATAACATACCCGATGAGCGAGAAAGGTCGACGCAAGGCAGCGGCGGTGCTGAAGCGAAGGCGTGCCCGATTGGCGTTCCGTCTTCCCGATGCCGAGCACTTGCTGCGAGGCAGCCTGGTCAAGCGGTACAAGAAGTGCGGCAGGATGGGATGTCATTGTGCCGACGACATCGGCCACGGCCCGGCCTACTACCTTTCCGTGACGCTCGCTCCGGGAAAGACGCGATCGTATTACGTTCCGCCGCAGCTCAAGAGCCGAGTGTCCCGGTACCTGCGGAACCACCGCAAGCTGCGGGAACTGGTCAAAGAAATCACCGAGCTCAATCAGGAGCTCCTGGCGCAAGGAGTGCTCGACGACGACTGATTCAGAATCGAGGGGGAGCCCTTCTCCCTTGGATTTCGGGAGCTGCGCGGCGTCTGGCGAGGTCGACACGAGCCAGGCCGTTGCGGGGCTCCGTTGCGTGTTGGCCTCGATGCTGTTGGACGCATTGAGGGGAGAGTGTTGCCATGTCGGCGGTTTCGAAGATTGGTCCGGAGCATCTGTCGCGACGAGCGTACATCTACGTACGCCAATCCTCCATGGGGCAAGTCCTGAGTCATCCGGAGAGCGCGCGGAGGCAGCGCGACCTGGTGAAGCTGGCCAGGGATTTGGGGTGGTCGCCATCTCAGATCATTGTGCTCGACGAAGACCAGGGGAAATCGGCGGCCACCTCGAGCGGGCGTGAGGGCTTCAAGCGAATTGTTGGAGACGTCAGTGTCGGCGAAGCCGGTGTCGTGATTGGCCTGGAGATCGCCCGGCTGGCGCGCAATTGTGCCGATTTCTTTCCGCTCATCGAGATGTGTGCTCTGACGCGCACTCTGATTGCGGACGAGGAGGGAGTGTACAACCCCAATGAGCCGAATGACCGGCTGATTCTCGGGGTGAAAGGGACACTGTCGGAGGCAGAGTCCCATATGATACGGGCGCGTCTTCAGG
>VGYL01001134.1 GCA_016872975.1 Planctomycetota bacterium | reverse complement strand
GCTGAGGCCGAGGGTCTTGTAGAGATAGATGGCCGGCGTTTTGAAGGACCGGCGGCAGGGCTTATCCAATTTGCCATCCGGCAACAGAATCCGCGGGCCGAGGATGCCGACATCGGGATGTGCTTCCAGGTAGTCCAGGGCAGCCTGGACGGCGCCCGGTCGCAGATCCACGTCGGGATTGAGCAACAGGATGAAGCGCCCGCGCGCCCGGCGCAAGGCCAGGTTGTTGGCTTTAGCGAACCCCAGGTTGGCGCCGGCCTCGATGACCTGCGCGGCGGGAAATGCCGCGCGCGCCATTGTCAGGCTATCGTCCGTGGAACCGTTGTCAACGACGAAGACCTCCGGTCGGACCCCTGTCGTTGTGGCAAACAGAGACTTCAGCGTGCGGTGCAGCAACTGCCCACCGTTGTAGTTGACGATAACGACGGACAGGTCGGGCACGTCATTCATGACAATGCCCCGCCATGCTGCAGGATGTAAGCTTCCTCATAGACTTGCAGGGTGCGCCTGGCAGTCTCTTCCCACGTGAACCGTCGCGCCTGCTCCAACCCGCGCACACGCAAAACCTCGCGCAACGTCGGGTCTGAGAGGATACGTTCCATGGCGGCTGCCAGCTCACCCACGTCGAGCGGATTCACCAACAAAGCGGCATCTCCGGCGACTTCGGGCAAGGAAGAGACATTGGACGTGATCACCGGCGCGCCGCAGGCCATCGCTTCGAGTACCGGAAAGCCGAAGCCCTCGTAGGAAGACGGATACACAAACAGGTCAGCCCCTGCGTAGAGCGCAGGTAGATCTGCCTCTGATACGAAGCCAGTGAAACGGATCCATTCCCTGTGACGGGCAGCGGCGGCGGCCGTGTAAACGGCCTCGTAGTCCCAGCCGCGGTTGCCGGCCAATACCAGATGATGATCGGGAAACTTGTCGGAAATCCGGTCGAACGCTTCGATGAGTGTCACGGGATTCTTGCGCGGCTCGATCTTGCCGACGTACAGGACGTAGGGCCGCCGCACGCCGTAACGCTCCTCAAGGATCTGCTCGTATCCATTGGCCCGGTTGGGCTGGAAAACCGTCAGGTTCACGCCCAGGTGGGTGACAACCACCTTCGGATCGGGGATGTCCAGCATCCGCACGATGTCGGACTTGGTAGCGTGGGAGATCGCGATCACTCGCGCGGCACGGCGGACCGACGGGGGAATCATCACCCGGAAGTAGGCGCCTTTGACGCGCGTGTGCATCTCAGGCATCAGAAACCACGTCATGTCCAGGATGCTGACGACCGAGGCGCAGGGCAGCCAGGCCGGCGCGACGAAGACCGGGGAATGCAGCACATCGAGCCGGTAGCGCCGGGCCGTGAGCGGCAGAACCGCATGTTCCCAGGCCAATCTGGTCGGACGGTTGATCGTCAGGCGGCCGCAGTCCACGCGCTCACAGCCACTCGCCGGCAGCAGATCCCAGTTATCGCGGTTAGCGAACAGGATCAACTCGTGCCCGTGGTCGAGACGGGCGAGTGCATGGACCAACTCGCGGATGTAGCGACCGGAGCCGGCCATGCCCAAACGCGAAGAAAGGGCGAAGGTGTTGATGCCGATGCGCATGTCAGGCCGCCCCTCCACAGCAGGCTCGCTCGGCAAGAAGGCGGCGATAAAGGGCATCTGTCGCACGGCACATGGTTTCATAACTGAAGCGCGCCTGCGCCCGCTGCCGCCCATCCGCTGCCCACTGCTGATAGGTCGGCAGATCACCCAGGACGCGCAGCATGGCGCCAGCGAGCGCCTCCGGGTTGTGCGGAGGCACCAGGAGGGCACCGGGATAGTCGCCGACAACCTCGGGAATCGGCCCGACGTTGGTCGAAACCAGGGGCCGGCACGCGGCCATCGCCTCGACGATCACCTTGCCCATGCCTTCCCACAGAGTAGCCGTGACAAAGAGATCGGAAGCTGCCAGCAGGGCCGGCACATCAGACCGCTGGCCGGCAAAGATCACGCAGCCCGCCAGCCCCAGCCGCTCCGCCTGCGCCTCCAGCTCGCCGCGCAACGGCCCATCGCCGACCACGAGGAAACGCACTTCGGGCCGCTCGGCATGGACCTGGGATGCTGCAGCCAGGAAATCGGGCACTCCCTTCTGCTCACACAGGCGGCCAACTGTGCATACGACCGGAGCATCGTTGCCTACGCCGAACGCCTGTCGCACGGTATCTCTGTCCACAGACTCTTCGAACGGACGCAGGTCGATGCCGCTGTAGATCGCCGTCACCTTCTTCTCTGGCAGGTGCTCCAGGCGCAGCGCCCGTGCCCGCAGGTCTTCCGAAACCGTGATGACATGAGCGCAGAACCAGTGCCCCAGAGACCACTCGACAGCATAATAGATCGGCGCCTGCCACCGTCGCCAGCCTTGCAGCACATCGGGC
>VGYL01001133.1 GCA_016872975.1 Planctomycetota bacterium | reverse complement strand
CTGCAAGAGCTCTCCAAAGCACCCGATCGGGCTGCTGTCCCCAAATCGGGGCACAATGCGGCCAATGCGACAACCGGTGTGACGACATACCGCAAAGAAAACGACCTTTCACAACAGGAACTAGATATCAACTGCTTGCCGGCCGCACCTTCGCATTTCACAATTCGCGACTTGGAGCATGGCAGTCACGATGGACCTCCGGGACCGACGTATTGCGATTCTCGCCCCCGTGGCGTGGCGGACGCCGCCGCGGACGTATGGGGCCTGGGAGACGGTTGCCAGTAATATCACCGAGGGCCTCGTGGCCCGGGGCTGGAAGAATATCACCCTCTTTGCCACGAAGGACTCCCTGACCAAGGCCCGGCTCGTCGGTTTCATCGACCGCGGCTATGAGGAGGACCGGACGCAGATCGGCTGGGTCTCGATGTGCCTGCACATCGCCAAGACCCTGGAACGGGCGGGTGAGTTCGATCTCATCCATAACAACTTCGACTACCTGCCGCTGACGTACCTGCCGTTCCTCCAGACGCCGATGCTCACGACGATTCACGGCTTCTCGCACCCGGACATCCTCCGTGTCTACCGCAACTACCGGGACACTTACTACGTCTCGATCAGCGACTCCGACCGGGACCCGCAGTTGCCCTATGTGGCGACTGTGTACAACGGGATCGACCTTTCGAACCTGACTTTCCGGGACCGGCCGGGCGACAAGCTCGTCTTTCTCGGCCGGATTCACCCGGACAAAGGGACCCATCTGGCCATCGAGGTCGCCCGGCGCTGCGGCCGGGAGCTGCTCATCGCCGGGATCGTCCAGGACCAGCAGTACTTCGACGCGCTTATCAAGCCCCATCTGAACGACTCCTCCATCCAATACGTCGGTCCCGCCGACCCCATCATGCGGGATAACTTGTTCGGCCAGGCCTATGCCACGCTCCATCTGAAGACGATCCCCGAACGGTTCGGGCTGGTGCTGGCCGAGTCGATGGCCGCCGGCGTGCCCGTCATTGCGCGCGACTTGGGCTCATGCCGGGAGGTCGTCAAGGACCATGTGACCGGTTTTCTGGTCCACCACATCGAGGAAGCCGTCGCGGCTGTCGATCGCGTAGACAGGATCGACTGCCGGGACTGCCGCCGGCATGTGGAAGAGAATTTCTCCCTCGCCCGCATGGCCGAGCGGTACGAGCAGGTGTATGAGGAGATCTTCCGCCGCGAAGCCGCCCGGCGGGCGGAAATCCGAAATCCGAATTTCGAAATCCGAAACAAACCCAAAGGACCGAAACGCAAATGACCGAAACGCGGGCGCCGGTCCTGAGCCGGTTTCGAATTCCGTCTTCAGGCGGTTGTTCGGAGTTCCGCCTTCAGGCGGGTCTGAGGGACTTCCGGCGCAGCCGGCTCCTCACCCCCGTAGCCTGTGAATTCTAAAGGCTGGACGGACTGGTTGACCCGCCTGAAGGCGGAACTCCAAACAGGGGGAACTCCGAACCGGGCACAAGGAGGATACTGGCATGAAGCAGCGATTCGTCACGCGTTACGAAGGCAATCCCATCCTCACCAAGGAGGACATCCCCTATCCGGTCCAGACGGTCCACAACGCCGGAGTCACGAGGCATAACGGCCGCTACATTATGCTGTTCCGCTCGCACCTGGACACCGGCCGGTCCATCATCGGCCTGGCCGAGAGCGAAGACGGGTTCCGCTTCACGCCTCGGCCGGAGCCGTTCCTGACGCCGGGCACAGAACCCCCCTTCTCCGAGTACGAGCAGTACGGCGTCGAGGACCCGCGGATCACGTTCCTCGAAGGCACCTACTACCTCACCTACAGCGCCTACTCCCGTCACGGCGTCCGGATCGCCTTGGCGAAGACGACAGATTTTGAGTCTGTCGAGCGGGTTTCTCTGATCACGCAGGCGGACTACCGCAACACGGTCCTGTTTCCCGAGAGGATCGGCGGCCGCTACGTCCGCCTGGACCGGCCGCACTCCGAGATCAGCCCCTGGTCGATCTGGATCACCTATTCGCCCGACCTGGTCCACTGGGGCGACTCGCGGGTGGTGATGAAACCGGTGCAGTACCACTGGGACGAGATGAAGATCGGCCCCGGCGCCCCGCCGATCAAGACCGCCAGAGGCTGGCTGAGCATCTATCACGGCGTCTTTCCCACCATGGACGGCGCGGTCTACCGCCTGGGCGTCGCCCTGCACCAGCTCGACGACCCGGCCCACATCCTCGGCGTCTGCGACCGCTGGATCCTCCAACCCGAGGACCCCTGGGAAATCGTCGGCTACGTCCACAACGTCGTCTTCACCTGCGGCGCCGTCCCCGAGGACGATGGCACGCTCAAGCTCTACTGGGGGGGCGCCGACAAAGTCATGTGCGCCGGCACCGCGATCCTCGACGAACTCGTGGAC
>VGYL01001132.1 GCA_016872975.1 Planctomycetota bacterium | reverse complement strand
GCTCCTGTGTCGAGGTACTGTCTTGTTCCACTGCCATCGTTCAGTCCTCCAATAAGGGTTATCAGACAATCTCCCATCGTCCCTTCAGGAGGACCACTTCATGGTCCGATACAAAAAAAGCGAAGAATATCCTACGTTATCGCTCTGATCCGGGGCGACGGTAGATCCAGCAAGGCCGGATAGTCGATCTCCGCCGGCTCCGGCGTCACGGCGTCCCCGAAACCCACGTCAATCTGAAGATCCAGCCGGGCGTTGCCGAGCTGGACCTTGAGCCTGATCCGCTTGCCCGGATAGTCCTGTGCCTCTCGGATCTCCGAAATGCGGATGCTGCCGTCATCGAACTCCAAGCCGTCCGGCTCGACCGGGGTGCGGACGATCTCGCGGAAGACCAGCCGCAGTGCTTCGTCTGAGGAATCGCCGATGCCGAGCAGATCGAGGTCGCGGGTGGGCCGGTGCGGCTGATCGGTCCAGGCGGCAAACAGCATGGCCCCCTTCAGGATGAAGCGGTCCTTGTGCCGGGAGCGCCCCAGCCGGTAGAGGAATCGCTCCAGCGCGTAGCGGATGAGAACGAGGTTGAAGTCTTCCCTCTGTTCTTTGGCCTTGCTCAGCAGGCGATGGTGGATCGACTGGGCGAGATGGCGGCGGGGCTCGGGCATTACGAGACGGCCTCCAGGTACGGCCGCATCACTTCCGTCACGCGGCAGACCTGGGCATACTGCCAGAGTTGCTCGTGCGTGCATTTGCGTGTCCGCAGGCAGTCTCGCAGGGCTTCGATGGCCACGTCGAGACCGATCTTGTTGCGGAACTTGGAGCAGTCGGCCACGGTCTTGGCCGGGTTGTAGATCTTGACTTGGACCGACTCGATCCGGTGGCGGTCTACGCCTTCGGTCCGGGCTCTCCCGGAGAACCGCACGATCCGCAGGGGCGGGTACTCGACTTGTGGCCGACGCACATCCTGATCGAGGGCGATCCAGACTTCAAACGGGTTGGCCGTGCCGATCTCATGGAAGCGCAGCGCCGACAGCAGGCAGATAATGCCATGCGGGACCCGCCGGGACGCCTGGGCCAGACCGGCGTTGGCGGAGAGTTCGGCATCCGCCGGCATATAGAGGCCCCGGCCGATCTTGACGAGCATGCCCTTGGCGGCGAGCCGCCGCAGGTATTCCGTGTGAATCCCGGCGTCTTGCAGGTCCTTGACCCGCAGGATTCCCTTGCGGCGGGCGAGGGCCAGCACCTTATCTTGCCTGTCTGCCATGCGGCCATTCCCTTGTGTATAACTGTCCATAACCGTCAACATCTATGGGCACTTTTACACAACCTGGCCTTGCCTGTCAATCCCTGTCCCTATGGATTTCGGCACTGCGGATGGGCGGCAAAGAGGGTGGGGGAGAGGGCGACGGCCGGCGGCCGTATCTCTCCATGATAGGAGAGTGAAATCTCTCTCGCACTACAGGCCTCCTCCTCCAATTCATCAATATCCTCCTCCGACCAAGCATCTTCCGTTTGTCGGTCAGCAGCCTTACCGCCCAGCGCATCATCGAGGACCTCAGCGACGACAGGCTCGCCGTCTGGCAGCATCGCCCGAGCGCCAAATGGCACCGGGCCGATGGGACCCAGACCGACCGCACCATCCTCGAAAAACGGCTCGACGACTACACGAAGAAGAACACGTTCGATTACTTCATCCACAAGGACCTGGGCGGCTTCCTCCGGCGGGAACTCGATTTCTACTGTCAAGCACAAAAGAACGCGGTTTTGCAGATCTTGCAGATCTATGGGCCCCGGCAACGGACTGACCTTCTGGACATATGTCCAGATTGGTTGAACGTTTACCCCCCCCTGTGAAGAGAGCCCAGACTCGCCGGGGACAGAGGGGTGGGGTCATGGCCGCGTCGCTGCGTTTGGTATGCGCTACTGGTACCGGACGCCGGGCACAAGCGATCGAGTGGATTGGGACAGAACAGACGCCCCCGCCGAGCATCACGACAACATCCCGCCACATCAATGATGGCGCAACCAAGGGTCGGCGCAGACGCCATTATAGACCTGCCATGAGGGGTGGACTCAAGACCCGTCACGAACCCGATTTCCATCCGCGGCCGGGCCCCTCGAACCACGAGGGGTTTCCGCGACGCCCGGACCTTCCAGTGCTTCAAGTAGTCTAATGCGAAACGATACATGGCAGACACGTCCATTGTGGCTAAGTGCAAGGGTGATTATATCGATAAGTTGGCGAAATGCAGGGGTTATTTCTTTCTGTATTGGTTTACATGGGTACGGCGGGGAAGCGGGTTTGTCGAACGGAGTGCTCAAGGAACAAACCTGATCCAACCGCCATTCGCATCCACGAAGACTGCAACAGGTTCCTGGAAGCGGTGAATTCCGCTGCGGCTGAGACCAGGCTCTCAGCC
>VGYL01001131.1 GCA_016872975.1 Planctomycetota bacterium | reverse complement strand
CTACCAGGGGGCGGCACTGCTGACCCTGCAGCAGGTGAATCTCCAAGCCGATGCCGGGTCGCTCCTGGGCAATCAAGTGCTCATCCGCGACATACAGTTGGACACCATGGAGGTCTTCATCGAGCAAAAGGGGCTGCAGAACAACCTCTACCAGGTCATCCGGCCCCTGCGCGAGCCGCGCCGGCCCACGGGCAAGAGCCTGGTCATCGACAACCTCGAGATCACCAACATAACGGTCCACGTCAGCCTGACCACGATCCCCGGACAGGCGAAGACGGTGGACCTGAAACTCGCTCCCATCCGCATGGTCGACTTGGGCCGTGATGAGAGGATGGACACCGCCGTGCTGACCGGCAAGATTGTCCTGGCCGTGGCCAAAGGCATCGCGGAGCAGAGCGGCGGCATCCTGCCCAAGGAAACGATCGGCGACCTCGGCGCTATCCTCGACAAGGCTATCGATATCGGCAAGATCATCCTCGGCCCCGGCGGCAGGACCCCCGACGGCGGGCAAAGGGACAGTCTCGGCCAGAGCGTTACCGAAGGCATCAAGGACCTCTTCGGCGGCCCGAAGAAGCAGTAGCCGCCGCGGCGGTTCCTGGCCATCGAGTTTCCTCAGATCCGTGCGAATCGCGTATCCTTGACCACGTTCGCTTGCTATAATGGATGCATGCACAGGGGATCTGTTCGAGGGCATCCGATATGATTGAAGAAGCAGATTGGCATGGCGCAGCGGACCGACGGCTTCTGGCCGAATGCAAAGCCGCCATTCGAGAGGTGGCGCCCGAAGCCGATCTGATCCTCTATGGGTCCCGGGCGCGAGGCGATGCCCGGGAGGACTCCGACTACGATCTGTTGGTCTTGGTGGATCGCGAGGTCGATATGGACCTCGAACGGGCCGTGGTGGATCGACTGGTTCCGTTGGAGGTCCGCACGGGTCAGATCCTGACCGTGCTGATCTACAGCCGGACTCGGTGGAATTCGGCCCAATATCGCGCCATGCCATTCCACCGGAATGTGACACGCGAGGGTGTGCCGGTATGATGCCGGAAGAACAAGCGCTGGTGCAATACCGGTTGGAGCGTGCCCACGAGGCTCTCGCGGAGGCCAAGCTCTTGTTCGAAGCCGGTCATCTGCACACCTATGTCAACCGCCTCTATTATGCGTGCTTCTATGCAATGTCGGCTCTGCTGCTGACCAGAGGCTTATCCGCAAGCAAGCACACCCAGGTGCGGGCTCTGCTCCATCGAGAGTTTATCCGGCCTGGAACCATTCCTTTGAAGTATGGCCAGATCTTCGATCTCCTGTTCAACAACCGTCAGAAAGGAGACTATTCCGATCTGGTTGAGTTCCGAGCCGAGCAGATCAAGGACTGGCTCCCCCAGGCGCGCGAATTCGTCGAGTACGCTGCCGGGATGGCAACACAGGAATCCCCGTGACCAGCTCTTGGGGCGGGTTTCCGTACCCGCTGTGGCTGGAAAGCCGTGGCGGACCCGATGCCCGATCCGGAATCGTCAATCTCCTCAGGACTGCTGGGTGAGGGCGTCGCGGATGATCTTGGCGCGGAGGGCGTCGCGGTGCGTGGCGTCGAGCGACTTGCCGTAGTTGACTTGCAGGTGCGCCGGCAGCGTCAGCATGAACAGGCGGTTGATCGCGCGGATCGTCAGTTTGGGGTCCCCGGTGCATCCCGGCGCGGCGGCGGTCCCCTTGGCCGGGGTGCTGGTGCCGGCCCGCAGGGCGCAGAGCCGCTCGATCGCCGGCGTCGAGGCGCCCATGTGCTCGTGCATGTTCAGCCCCAGCCGCAGATGGCTCAGCAGGAACAGCGCCTCCTGCGAGCTGATCAGGTGGGCGTTCTGCAGCAGGGCCATCGCCCGCGCGATCTTGTCGTCGAGCGTGTCCAGGTCCTTGGTCAGCAGTTGCCGGCGGGCGGCCTTCTCGTACTCGACGATCTCGGGAATGATGACGCTTTCGAACTCCGAGACGATGTGCCGCTCGCTGACGCCGAGGCTGACCTGGTTGGAGATCTGGTAGAGGTCGCTGGCGGCCTCGCTGCCCTCGCCGAACAGCCCGCGGACCGCGAGGTTCATGTCCTTGGCGGCGTTCATGAATTTATCGATCTGATTGGTCAGCTTCAGGGCCGGCATGTGCAGCATGACGGAGACGCGGATGCCGGTGCCCAGATTCGTCGGGCAGGCGGTCAGGTAGCCGAAGCGGGGACTGAAGGCGTACTCGACGCGGGCCTCGATCTCCGTGTCGATCCGGTCGATCTGCTCGGCGCAGGCGCGGAGCTGGCAGCCGGCCTTGAGGACCTGGAGGCGCAGGTGGTCCTCCTCGTTGATCATGGCGGTGAAGGACTCGCGCCGGGCGATCACCACGCCGCGCGGACCGCTCGCCAGCGCGTGGTGGCGGCTGAT
>VGYL01001130.1 GCA_016872975.1 Planctomycetota bacterium | reverse complement strand
CGGGCCCCCACTGAGGATTGCCGAGGATGGTCCCGTCGTTGCCGCGACCGCTGGCGTCGCGGGCGACCGTTCCCGATGCCTCATCGAACTTCCACCAACCCTGCAGATTCCCGGGATCGGGCTCGATCGGCACGAGGCCGGCCGGCGCCTGTGGATACAGGCGGATGTCGTCGAAGTACAGGATGCCTTTGGCATTGGCGCCCTCGATGCCGATCGTCAGGCTCCGGACGCTTCTAAGGCCGGTACCCACGGGGGACAGATCGATACTCCACGTCTGCCAGAGCGTCTTGGCCAGATTGGCGGCCTCGCCCGGGTAGAGCACCTTGGTGTTGTTGATCTTGACATAGAGCTGCCCGGTGTTGTCGGCCGCGCCGCGGAAATGGAGGGTCAGGGTCGCCACGCCGTAACGCGTCCAGTCCTGGGGCTCGTCGAAGAACCGCTGCGTCTCGGAAGTGAACGGCGCACTGGTGTTGGTGTACGTCAGCGGCAGGGACTGGCGGCCTTCATGGACGATCGTCTGCTCGGCGAACGGGGCCTCCAGGTAGC
This sequence comes from Planctomycetota bacterium, assembly GCA_016872975.1. Classification (GTDB taxonomy): domain Bacteria; phylum Planctomycetota; class Phycisphaerae; order Sedimentisphaerales; family Anaerobacaceae; genus PLanc-01. The sequence goes on along the minus strand of VGYL01001130.1, from coordinate 1,869 downwards.
CGACCTGCGAGCCGGTCTTGTTCTCCCAGCCGTCGATCCAGGTCTCATAGATCCGCTCGCCTTCGGCGTTGATGTACGCTTCGAAGTCGTCCACGACGAGGTACTCCTGCGTCGTGAAGCTCCAGACGTCGCCTGCCCAGGCCTTGACCGCAGCGGCGTCGTTGACCTCGTTGACTTTCCAGTAGTACGTCCGGCCCAACGCGAGCGTGTCGGTATCGAAGGCCGGCACCGTTGTCGAAACGACGGGGGCGGTCCCCTCGCTCACCTTCTTCTCGTCAGTGCTCAGACATACATCGTGCCGGGCGGCCTGGCGCCCGGAACGCCAACGTAGCGTGACCGGCAGCGACACGCCCTCGGCGCCGGACGCGGGACTGGGCTGGCGGGCCGCCATCGGGAGGTAGAGGAAGCGCACTTCGCTCAGGCCGTACTGCGGGAGAAGGCCGCCCCAATTGCGGACCGCGGTGATCCGGACATAGCGGGCCGCAACGCCGGCGAAATCGATCGTGGCACTTGCGGCGGAACCGGCCTGGCCCGAGGCCCGGGCGAACTCCTGCGTCCCACCCAGCGTCTTCCACGTGACGCCATCGGCCGAGTACTCGATGGTCGCTTCCCGGATGCCCAGGCCGACCAGCGGTTCGAGCTCGCTGTTGTGGTTCCACACCAGCATCCCTTGCAGCGCGTAGACCTTGTCGAACTCGTAGCGGATCCAGGCCGAGGCGTCGGCCGCGACCGCGCTGCTGAGCCACATGTCCCCTTTCCGGGCCGAGTGCAGATCCGCGGCGTCCAGGCCGGAGCCGTCGATCGTTCGACCCGGCCCCTCGTCGGTACTGCTCGAGCTTGAGGCAGCGGCCGCGATCGCGCTGCGCGGGACCACGTACGCGACCGGCTCGATCGTGAAGCTCCAGACATCGCCGCGGAAGATCGCGGCATTGGGGGCGGCGTTGACTTCATCGATGCGCCAGTAGTAGGTCTGTCCGAAGGTCAGCCGGCCGGGATCGTAGGCCGGCGCCGCCTGGCCCCGGCTGACCAACACGCCCAGCGGATTGGTTCGGCCGGCGTCGGCGACCGCAGTGCGACTGGTCCCGAGGTAGACATCATGCGTTGCGGCGTACCGCCCCGGGCTCCACGTCAAAGCCGTATCAGCCGGCACATCGACCGCCCCGTCGGCCGGCTGCGGCGCCGACGGCTTGCGGTAATCGACGACGCCTTTCATGATCGTGGCGATTTCCTCGGGCGCCAGCGCCCGGCTGTAAACCTGGAGGTCGTCCACAAGTCCATGGAAATAGGGCATGCCGGAGGCCCGGCTGTCACCGCCGATCTTGTGGACGGTGCCAAAGGCGACGTCGGTGCCCACCGTCGGCGTGGACGCCTCCCGCCGTCCATCGAGATACAGGTACAGAGCATTCGCCGCCTTGTCCCGCACGAAGGCGACGTGGTGCCAGGTGTCGTCTCTCAGGTCGGTCGTGCCCCGGAAATCGGGCTGGCCGCCGTTCCACCACAGACGCATCTGCCCGGCGCTATGGAATTCCCAATTGGTGTTCGGACTGTCGGGATAATTGCCCAGAAGGATTCCCACCCGCTCGGTGGCGGTCAGGCCCCCGGTGCCGGCACGGGGAACTTTGATCCACGCCGCCACGGTATTGGAGGAAGACCCCACGGGCAAAAGCGCGGCCAGCGTGATCCGGTCACCGTCGCCATCGAATGCCAGGGCGCCGCCGAGGGTGCCGGGCCCCCACTGAGGATTGCCGAGGATGGTCCCGTCGTTGCCGCGACCGCTGGCGTCGCGGGCGACCGTTCCCGATGCCTCATCGAACTTCCACCAACCCTGCAGATTCCCGGGATCGGGCTCGACCGGGACGAGGCGGGCCG
>VGYL01001129.1 GCA_016872975.1 Planctomycetota bacterium | reverse complement strand
CGTGCTGATCCTGCACCGGTACGAAGAGCTCAGCCATGAAGAAATCTGCGGCGTGACCGGCTGGAGCCGATCGGCCGTCGAGTCGCTGCTGGTGCGTGCCTACGAAAATCTGCGAAAAAAATTGATTTCCTACCAGGATTTTTCAGGCTGAACCCGCAGGAGAGAGGCCGGGCGGAGCGTTCAATACACGAGGTGGTCTTGATGGAGCATGCAAAAGACATAGAGCTGATCGAGTTGGTGGCGAAGCGATTGGACGCCGAGCGGGAACAAGCCCTGTGGGCCCATCTCCAGGATTGCCCCGCTTGTCAGGCGAGGCTCAAGGGCATCGCCAGGACCTGGGATCTTCTGGGAGCGTGGCAGGTCCGGCCGGGCGGGGATGTCCGCATTTCCAAGGCGGAGGTCTCGTCCCAGCGGCATGAGGAAGACCGAGCCGCGGTAATCTTGCGGTTCCCGGGCGTGAAGACAGCCCTGCGGACGGCCGCGGCGATCGCCGTCACCGTGCTCGTTGGGTACGCGGGCGGCCGCTGGAGTGTCCGTCCGACCCCCACGGCTCCGGGGACGCCAGGGCCGTCATATCTGTCAGTCCTGAATCTGGAGTTGGGCGCGAGCTTCTCGCCCTTGGTGCTCCAGGATGGCTCTTCAGCAGGGCAGGAGGGCGGATCGTGAAACGGCGCGAGGCATTGCTTCTGGTCGGCGCCATCCTGATGGCGGGTACGGCCGCGTTTTGCGTCGGTCGAACCACGACCGCCCGGCGGCAAGGTCCGGCGGCTGGTGCACAGACCGAGTGGCTTGCAGACGTCCCGGAGGCGGTCACGGCGGAACAACGTTTTGCCGAGCAAGCCGGCCGGCTGGCGGATGCCCTCCGCCAGGAGCAGGCCGCCCTGGCCGCGATGCTGCCGGACATCCATGTCACCGGGGAGCAGGTCTTGTCCCAGGTGGATAACGTCACGCAAGCCCATGCGCTGCTGGCGAGAGCGGTGGGGGGGCACTTGGTGCGCCTGCGTCATACTCTGCCCGAGCCCCAGGGACAACGTCTGATGTTGTCCTGTGCCGAGTCCGTGCAGGGGTCGATGCAACGGAGATACCGCTGGCGGGGTGGAGCGCAGGACCCCGGAGAAGGCTTCCCGGGCGGCCGCGGGGGCGGACCCGGGCGCGGTGAAGGGGGACGTGGAGCCGGATTTCGCCAGCAGTACCGGGGCGGCCGGAGTAATACAACGTCCGGTCTGGCCCTGCGCCTGCGCCTGACGGACGAGCAAGTCACGTGGAGCCGGCAACAGGATCCGGATTTCGAAGACCAGTGCGCCCGGTTGAAGGATCGTCTTCACGAAGCCCACGCCGACCTCGCCGCAGGCTTCCGGAATGCAGGGATCACGGAGGAGGAGTTCACGGCCAAGGTGGAGGGCCTCCTCCAGGCGCATGACGCCCTGGAAAAGAGGGTGGCCCGGCACATCGTTCTGCTGCGGCCTCACCTTTCGCCGGAACAGCGGAGCCTTCTTTCCCTTCTGAGCTGCAGCAACGCCGACGGCCGTGCCGCGCGAATCGACCCGCTTTCCGGCGGGGATATCGTGTCCAGTCTTGCATGCGGGCGGATGCTGGCCGATCTCCTCTGACAACGGGCACCTCCACACCGCCGACGCTCACCGCGCGTGGGATGCCTATGCGGCACCCGCTCGTGACTTCTGTGGAGGGGGGCTTTTCACCCGGCGCGGGACGCAATAGAATATTCCCCGGTTTCGTCTATGACTCACACTCCTTTGAGAGGGTAGACTATGGTCAGGAAGGTGTCATTTCTTTGTATTGTCGCCCTGTGGGCGGGTGGGTCCGTGTCGGCCGGGACGGCCCAGCCGCTGCGGAACGTCATTCTCATCGGCTGGGATGGGGCCCAGCGGGAGCACGTGGAGCAGTGCCTGGCCCGCAAAGAGCTGCCGAGCCTGCAGCGGCTGATCGACCAGGGCCGGTACGTCAAGATCGACGTGGAAGGCACCACGGACACGAAGGCCGGCTGGACCCAGATTCTGACCGGCTATTACCCCGAGGTCACCGGCGTGTACAGCAACAGCCGGTTTCAGCCGGTGCCGGCGGGCTTGAGCATCTTTGAGCGCCTGGAGAGCAACTTCGGGAAAGACCAGTTCGTCACCGTGGCGGTGATCGGTAAAAAGCAGCACTGCGGGGAGATCAATCCGCCCCGGAAGATCCGCCTGGATGAAGAGCAGAAGGACGCCACCGCGACCAAGGCCAAGAAGAAGAACAAAGCCCCCGCCGACGCGACCGCGACCGCCAAGCAAGGCCCGAAGAAACAGGCCAAGCAGGCGACGACGGCCCAGCCCGGTGCGGGCGCGACACCCCAGGGCACGATCGTCGAAGAGAACGGCGTCAAATACCGTGTCATCCCCGGTTCTCCCTATTATGGAATGCA
>VGYL01001128.1 GCA_016872975.1 Planctomycetota bacterium | reverse complement strand
GCTGCTCAAGCACTATTTCACCGACGAGAAGATCATCCAGACCTGGGAGATGTGCGAGCAGTGCGGCATCAACACGATGATCTCGACCGTCCAGGACCCCTACGCCGGCGGCAAGGACCCCACCGTTCGCGTCATCACGAAATACTGGAACGAGCGCGGCGGCCAGATCCAGTGGCTGGCCCAATACTTCCCGAGGCCCGACGACCCCTTCACCAAGCTCCAGATCGCCATCGACAACGGCGCCCAGGGCGCGTTCGTCCAGGGCGAGATGGGCGACCGGCTCACCCAGCAGAAGCGGCTTGACGTGATCGCCAAGGTCGTCGAGCGCACGAAGGAAAACGGCCTGGTCGCCGGCGTCGCGTGCCATTCGATCGAGGTCCCCCTCGCCTGCGAGCAGGCGGGCCTCCCGGTCGATTTCTACATGAAGACCCTGCACGGCGCCAACTACTGGTCCGCCACGCCCGAGGAGAAAAAAGGCCCCTTCGACCTGCCCCGGCACGACAACATGTGGTGTATCGACCCCGAGCGAACCATCGAATTCATGCAGACCTGCACCAAGCCCTGGATCGCCTATAAGGTCCTGGCCGCCGGGGCGATCCAACCGGTCGACGGTTTCCGGTACGCCTTTGAAAACGGCGCCGATTTCGCCTGCGTCGGCATGTGCGATTTCCAGGTCCGCGAGGACGCCATCGTCGCCAACAAGGTCCTGTCCGGCCTGCAGCGCCCCCGCCCCTGGCACGGCTGACCGACCAACAGAGGACTCGCTATACCGACGGCGACCAAGTCTCTCGTACCAGACGCCAGAAGAGCAGCGATCTGCTCAAAGGCCCCACGACTTCGGTGGAGGGTCGAGGGTCGCATAAGCCGGTTTGTAGTGACGCCCCAAGGCGTTTCTTTTCGTAACATGGGCGTCCCGCCCGTGCCGACAGGGCCGGAATGGCCCTGGGACTCATGGGCAGTCGGAATTCCACGTCTACATGGCATATGGAGTAGCGCGTTTACGCGGGCGTTCGGAGTACCGCGTTTACGCGGGTCAAGCGGTCCTACCCTCCTCTTTGCCTTCGGTGTCCACAGAATGTCGCCAAAGCACGGAAGAACGGGCGGGCGTTCCGTTCTTGCGCTCTGGACACGCCTTGGCCAGTGCTGGTACCATGGTGCCGACACCGGGATGGGCTGAGTGAGGCGCCCGGTGACAGAGATCGGCAATGGTGAAGGGAGAAGCGCATGGCGAGGCGATGCAGTGCGAAGGGGTTGACGCGGTTCGAGGTCCTGGTGGTCGTGTTGGTGGGTGCGTTCTTCCTGTCCCTGCTGCCGGCCGTGTCCCGGCGGGCCAAGTCCGATGCCGCCCGGGTCGTCTGCGGGGCGAATCTGGCGACGCTCGGCAAGGCCATGCTGCTTTACGCCAACGACTACGATGGCGCCTTGCCTCGCGCCGGTGGCAGGACGACAACGTGGGGCGAGGCGGTCCGGTGGGATGCCCCGAGTCGCTCTCAGGCCTACAATCTATCGCGGGACGGCAGCGGCGGCACCGCCACCATCAGCTCGTGCTTCTACCTGCTGGTCAAGTACGCGGAGGTAGCGCCCAAATACTTCGTGTGCCCGGGCGACACCGGAACCACGGCATTCACCCTATCCGGCCGGACCGACCTGCCAGGAAACTTCGAGCTCATCGACGCCTGGGATTTCGGCCCGCAGGCCTACAAGCATTGCAGCTACGCCTACCAGATCCCCTTCGGCCTGTACGCCCTGACGAGATCCCACGACCCCGCCATGCCGGTGGCCGCCGACCGCAATCCCTGGCTGCGGAGCCCCGGCCAGGAGCCCAGGTCCATCCTTGGGTTCAGACCGGACCTCCCGCCGTACAAGGGCACGCCCGAACAGGCGCGGAGAGGCAATTCCCCGTCGCATGGAGGAGACGGTCAGAACGTCTTGTTCCTGGACGGCCATGTCGCATTCGAGGAACGAAGCTACTGCGGCTTGGACGAAGACAACATTTACCTGATCTCGACGGATCTCACCCAAGGCTCACCTGTGGGCTACGTTCCCGTTCCCCCGGCGGTGGTCCCGGCCAACCGGAAAGATTCGGTCCTGGTGCACGATCCGCCACAACAAATGGCAGCGCCCCAGGAAGCGCCGCGTGTCGATTCGAGGAGCCTCCAACACACCGCTGTCGTCGCCACGCTGGGCTGCCCGCTGCCGGAGCACAAGAACGCAATCTGGTGCTCCACCTTCCAGATGGCCTGGGACCGATTCAAACAGGACATCATCCACGAGCCGATCCGGGTTCCGGGGGCCGAGAACTTATCCCGGCTGCGCCGGGGACTTCGCTTCGCTACTTCCGTGGTGGTGCTCCCAGAGATCGCCCACCGTGAGTTCGAGAGGGAGCGAACCTGACGCCCAGATCCCTCTGGAAGGATGGTC
>VGYL01001127.1 GCA_016872975.1 Planctomycetota bacterium | reverse complement strand
TTGCCTGGGATCGGCCGGTGCGGCGCGAGCGGCGATCCATGAGAAGGGTGACCTTCTCATAGACCTCCGGCGGCAGGGCTTCTTCCAGGACCCGGCGGACTTCCGGCATGGGGGTCCGCTGGGTGGTGTGGGTGATGATGATGTGCTCGTTCTTCATGCACGAGAGCAGGTGAGCCAGCTCCTTGACGTGCATGTGCCGGCCGGCTTCCGCGCGGCCGGCGTGGTCCAGCTCGTAGAACGTGCACTCGGCGATCAGGATCCTGCTGTTGGCGATATAGTCGAGTTGGCAGAAGTCCACATACCGTGTATCGCCCCGGTAGCTGACGATGGGGAACTCCAGTGGGTAGTCGATCTCGATGCCCTGCCTTTTCAGCTCGACGATCTGCGGGCCGGTCAGTCCGAGGTATTCCGATTTGAGCTTCTTGCGCTTTTCCAGGACGCAGTAGCCGACGGCGCCCGGACTGTGCTTGACCGGGAAGACCCGGGCGAAGAGGTTCGGCTTGATCTGGACCTCGTCGCCGGCCCGCACGCCGATCAGCTTGGCCGGGATTTTGTTGCCGTCGAGGTGGCCCCAGGCGGCGAGGATCTCGCGCATCGCCGGGATCAGGTTGGCCGGGACCGCGATCGTGCCGGGCGCGATGCCGCTGAAATTCCGCTGCGACAGGTAGTAGGCGAAGCCCGCCGAATGGTCCATGTGGCCGTGCGTGAGCAGGACGTGGTTGATGGAAATGAGCTGGTCGGGCGCCTTGCCGATATCGAAGCAGACATCGAGCTGCGGCACACCCACCACCGTCTCCTCGCCGGCGATGGAGTAGCCGAGGATCTCCAGATCGTCGATCTCGATACGGGCCAGATTATGACTGGGCATTTCGATTTATGATTTATGAATTATGAATTATGATTCTCCATAGGCACAGAGCACGATGTGCAGCACGTGTGCCAGATGACCGAATCATAAATCATAAGTCATAAATCGTAAATCGAAAAGGTGCCCGATACGAGAGAACATCGTGGACCGCATCCGGCCGATGCGGAGCTGTTCGCCCCGGCCATGCTCCCCCGCCTGCGGGAAGCGGCGGCCGATTTCTGCCTGCTGCTGACGAAGGGCTACGCCGACAAGAGTGCCTTGAAGCTGGTCGGCGACCGCTTTTCGCTGACGCAGCGGCAGCGGCTGGCCGTGATGCGGAGCTCCTGCTCCGATCAGCAGTTGCAGTCGCGGCTGGCCCGGTGCGTGCCCGTGGCGGCGCTGGCCGGCCAACCCCTGGCCCTCGACGGCTACAACCTGCTGATCACGATCGAGGCGGCCCTCAGCGGCGGCCTGATCTTTCAGGGCCGCGACGGCTGCTTTCGCGACCTCGCCAGCATCCACGGCACCTATCGCAAAGTCGAGGAGACCGTCCCCGCCGTGAAGCTCATCGGCGAATTCCTGGCCCAGATTCCCGTCGCCAGCCCGCGTGTCGAGGGCGTCCCGCCCTCGGATCGCGGGCAGGATGCCCGCGACACAAGCGTTGCCAAGGTCCTGTGGCTCTTGGACAGCCCGGTCTCCAACAGCGGCCGCCTCAAGGTGCTGATCGGCGAAATCGCCCGCGAGAGCCACTGGGCGTGGGACATCCGCCTCACCCTCAGTCCCGACGCGGAATTGAGTTCCCCGCTGACAGTAGGGTGTGCTGTGCACACCAACACCGAGGCACGGGAAGATAGTGAGCACAGCACACCCTACGAGCCGGCCATTGTCGTCAGCACCGACAGCGTGATCCTCGACGCCTGTCCGCAATGGACCAATCTCGCCGCCGCCATGATCGCCCGAACACTGCCCCAGACGCGCGTAATCGGCCTTTTCCCGGACGTTCCTTAGCTACGGCGCGGCCCGCAGGCAATCTCCCGCAGCCACGGGTGACACCTTCAACCCATCCCGCCGGCATCCTGGCGCCGGCCTTGTTCGGCGACGTGCCCCTTTACACGCGCGCCCCACCGGCCGGATTCCCCATCGTCCGGACTCCCTCCCCAGATGTCATCCTCTCCACGATCACTTTCAGGACCAGAATGGACAGCCGCGTGAGAATATCGTACCCCGGCGACACATGTGGGAATAGTCTCAGGCCGATTTCCTCCAGTTCCGAAGCTCGCTCCTCCGGCAAGTTGTCCAGACGGGCGGCCGCAGGGAACACCGCGGCCAGATACGTCTCGAAGGTCGTCGGCCCACCCAAACGATGAAAGAGATCGCGCGCGTGGCGTTCGCAGGCACCCCCATCGAGCCTCGCGACCACCGCCGCAAAGGTGCTCGCCTTGACAGTGATCAGTTCTTCCGTGGTCATGCTCCCGGGACCATCATCCTGACAGCATCGCCGAGTGTAAAGTCAGCGTTGCCCATCCAGTGCTCGAGAGCAACGATTTCTCGCATGCGCAAGGCTACTTCGAGACA
>VGYL01001126.1 GCA_016872975.1 Planctomycetota bacterium | reverse complement strand
CGAGGGCCCAGTACCGCTTACCGCCTGCAAAAATTCCTCCGCAGGCATCGCTGGCAGGCCATCGCCGTGCTGGCAACCATCCTCCTTGCCGGCACGGCGGTGGTCGTGCTTTCCCTGTGGAACCAAGACCGACGCCGACTGACCGAGGCGGAGGGCTTCCGGCATCAGGCCGAAGCCCTGCGGCACAAGGAGATTTTGTCCCAGGCCCGCGAGCAGTACGCCAAGGGCGAACGCGACGCGGCCCTGGAGACGATCCAGCCCGTCCTCCAGAGCACACACGTGGGACCCGAAGCGCAGCTTCTCCAAGCCGGCATCCTCGTGGAGAACCGTCGGACCAAGGAGGCGGTGACCCTCCTGAACAGTCTGTTCGAGGCTGCTCCCGAGGTCGCGGGAGCGGCCCATGCGCTCCTGGCCCGCACCCTCTGGGAAAGCGGCGCGCCGAATGTTCAGAAGCTCCAGGAAATCGAGGAGCACCGCCAGAAGGCCGAGGCATTGCTGCCGGAGACCGCGGAAGCCTATTTCCTGCGGGCCATGACGGCCCTCACGGTCAAGGAACAGCTTGCCGCCTTGGACAAGGCCTTGCAGCTTGACCCCGGCCACTATGAATCTCGTCGGCTGCGGGCCTACATGTATCTTGCCTCGCGCAAATACGACCGGTTACAGGCAGATGCTCTGGGCATGACGATCTTGAGACCGCGTGACCCCCTGGCGTACTCGTTGCGTGCCATTGCCTGGCGGGAGCTGGGAAAGCACGCAGACGCCATCGTGGAGTATGACCGGGCGCTGGGTCTGACCCCGGCAGGGACCCCGGAGCACCTTGACCTGGCCACCCAGCGTTGTGAGACACTCCTGCGGATGGGCGACTATGAGCGTGTCATCGCGGAGGCCCAGGCGTGTATGTCCTCGGCAGAGACGAGAGATTCGTCGCCCCTGCCATACCACGTCTTCTGCGCCCTGACCGCCTTGGGGCAGTACGACAAGGCCACGGTCCTGTACCGCCAGATCGTCACTGGCGGCTATGACGCCCGGCGCAAGTTCCAGGATTGGTGCATGAAATACGTGTTCGACACGCTGGGGGCCGGGCGCCCCTGGCATCCGGTGGACCAGGAGCCTACGGGGCCGGCGTTCTTGCCACTGGTGGAGGCCGAAGAGACCTATCGTGGGTTGGCAGCCAAGGGCAAACGGGTAACCACGGACGGGTTCAGTGCGGCGTGGTCGCCCGATGGGAAGAAGTTAGCGTTCAGCCTCGGGGTGCAGGGCCGCAGCGGCGTGGCCCTCTTCGATCCCGTTACCAAGGAGACGGACCTGCTGATCGTCCCGGGCAAGGATCCCAAGTGGTCCCCCAATGGGAAGTACATCGCCTTCGTGCGGGATCGCCAAAACCTGCGGCTGGAGGAACTGGCCGCCGCGGAGGGCGAGACCCGCCAGCTCCCGGTGGCCGACGAAGAGGTCTGGCTGATGAACGCCGACGGCACGAATCCGAGACGCCTGGTCCGGGGCAGTTGGCCTTCGTGGGGCCGCGATTCGGAGCACCTGTACTACCTGTCGCGCGGCGACGGTACTCTCTGTTCGCTCTCTCTGACAGGGCCGGAGGCGAAGCCCCAGCCGATCCTGAAGTGCGCGAATGTCCTGCCCTCGGTCTCGCCGGACGATCGCCACGTCGCGTACTTCAAATGGGGATCACTGACGATCAAGGACCTGACTTCGCAAACGTTGGTGGCTGACTGTCCGGTGTCATCCCTGTCCTGGGGTGTGACGGCGTGGTCGCCCAGCGGCAATGAAGTGCTCCTGGGCGGCGGCAACCCGATGCGGGAAAAGACCGGCCTGTGGCTCTACGATCTGCGGGCAAGGCAGTTCTCCCGAGTCCTGGAGGGGCAAATGACAGGGACATGCTGGTCGCCGGCGGCAACCGACCTGGCCTTTTGCCTGGGGGCGCCCTACTGGGAGGTTTGGACTGGACCTCTTAACCCCAAGACGCCCACCGTCCAAACGCTGGGTGCGGGTCGGACGGTCCGGGAGCACTATCGGGACACGGCCGCCTTGTACACCCGGAGAATCCAAGCCGATCCGCTGGATACGGACGCCTATCTCCACCGGGCCCAGCAGTATTACTATCTGCACCAAGAGCGGAAGGTGCGGGCGGACATGAGGCAGTACGCCGCTATCGTGACCCAAGGCAGGCCGCTGGATACGGCTGCCGTCCTGCCTTGGGATGTCGAGCATGTCCTCGACGGTCCATTTGGCAGTCAACTCGTCTTCTCAGTTGAAGAGCGAACAAACAGAGTTCAGGTTCTATGTGTTGCCTTCGGGCAGAAGGGAAAGGGTACTATGAAATCGTTCAAGATTCCTTTGTTCACAACGTCACTCGTTGGGTTCTGTCTGCTCTCCGGTCTAGACGCGCGGCCCGCACGGGCCGACTTCACG
>VGYL01001125.1 GCA_016872975.1 Planctomycetota bacterium | reverse complement strand
CAAATCATGGTACGGGTTTTTCCGCCCGTAGCGAACCCCCGCCGAGCTGCGTCTGGCCTGGGTAAAGGGCCACTCCGCTCGGCGGGTATTTACTACGGGTATCATATCAGTTCCGCCTTCAGGCGGGTCCGAGAGTCCTCCGGCGCAGCCGGCTCCCCGCCGCATAACCGTGCAAGAGGGAGGACGGTCCGGACTTGTCTACCCGCCTGAAGGCGGTACTCCGAACGAAAGCCCGCCGAAACGGTGGGGCAAGCCCCACCTACATGCTCCTGCCGCCGGAAAAGGCAACATTCTATGTTTCCTTCCCAGTCAGGAGCAGCGCAGCGACGAAGCGATCTCCATGCGCGGCCCGGGAGATTGCTTCGCTTCGCTCCCAATGACCTGCGGGGAATTGTCCTGACAAGTTTGCGTTCGCCCTGTCCATTTCGTCCGGCGGTCTTGCTTGCCGTGCGCCGGGGCGTTAAGATGACCGGGTCACGGCGTGCCCGTGCAACCAGAATCGACAGCCGAAAGGAGAAGAGATCATGAAACGACGCGACTTCCTCAAATCGACCGCCGCCGGGGCCGGCCTGCTCATTCTGCCCCAGAGCATGCTCCTGGGCGCCGGCGCCCCCAGCAACAAGCTCAACGTCGCCCTGATCGGGACCTGGGGCCGGGGCGGCGCCCACTTCGGTGCCATTTCGAGTGAGAACGTGGTGGCCCTGTGCGACATCAACGAGGAGCACCTGGCCGAGCCGGCCAAGCGCTGGCCGAACGCCAAGACGTACGTCGACTGGCGCAAGTGCCTCGACCAGAAGGGCATCGACGCCGTCGTCTGCTCCACGACGGACTTCACGCACGCCTTCGTCGCCAACTGGGCGCTGAACCGTGACATGCACGTGTTCTGTGAGAAACCGCTGGGCAACACGGTGGAAGAATCCCGGGTGGTCCGCGCCAATTATCTCAAGAGAAGAAACCGCGTCGCCACCCAGCTTGGGACCCAGCGTCACGCGAACCCGAACTTCAACCGTACGAAAGAGCTGATCGAAGACGGCGTCATAGGCAAGGTCACGGACACTTACGCCTGGGGCAACCGCCAGATTCCCAAGCCCGGCTATCTGCCCGCCCAGGGCGAGCCGCCGAAGCACCTCCATTACGATCTGTGGATCGGGCCGGTGCCGTTCCACCCCTACAACCCGGAGTATTTCGCCGGCGGCCCGGGCGCCAATTGCCTCAAGTGGAACATGTACTGGGACTTCGGCAGCGGCCAGATCGGCGACATGGGCAGTCACGTGATGGACCTCGTCTGGAACGCCATGGGCGGCGGCCTGCCCACCACCGCCGAGGCCAAGGGCGACCCGTTCAACCCGGAAGTGACGCCCGTCATGCTGGAGAGCCACTTCACCATGCCCGCCAACGAGCGCCGCGGCCCGATTACCGTGAACTGGTACCAGGGCGGCGCCATGCCGCGCTCGCCGCGACCCTATGTGGACCTGAACAAAATCGGCCACGGCGCGATGTTCAAGGGTTCCAAAGGTTACCTGGTCTGCGATTTTGACTCCCGCCTGGTCATCCCCTTCGGCGACGACGCCGACCTGAGCTACTACCACCGCCGTGACAAGATGCTCCCGCCGCTGGGTTCCTTCCAGAAAGAGTGGATCAACGCCTGCAAGGGCGACTTGAAGACCTCCGTGGACTTCGATTACGGCGGCACGATGACCGAGACGATGCTCCTGGGCCTCGTCGCCTATCGCGTCGGCAAGAAGATCGACTACGACGGCGCCGCCGGCCGGGTCACCAACAGCGACGAAGCCAAAGCCCTTCTCAGCAAGAAATACCGCGACGGCTGGACGCTGAACGGATAAGCAATCGGGTCCACGTGTCTCTTTGCCCACCACGACCGGTGGGGCGGCCTCAGCCTCGCCGGTCTTTCTTCTTCCACGATCCGCTTAAAGGCTAAGGACTCGGCAGGAGCCAGACGGGTGGTAGGGGCTCCCCAACGCAAGACTGCATGTTGGCGACCCCAGCCTCAAGTTTTCCGGGCTTGGGGAGGGCCGGCGTTTGTAGTGTGCTCGTAAGACCATAAGATAGCGTCTGACGACGCCACTACCAACCAGGCCTTGCGGCCTTGAGGTTGCCAACCGAGAGTTTCTTCCTGGCCTTTGAGTGTAGCGCTGTTTTTCTTTCCCCCTGTGCCCGACGTCAGGAGCGCCGGTCGCAGATCTGAATGGTAGTTGCCAACCGCGGCGCTTGTACGTATAGTCCCACCAAGGATATAGCGGGAGCCATTCTATTCGGATAGTGTGCGCGTCTGGACGCTGGCCGAGCCGAGCCGTATCCAGGGTTTCATTTGCGTAATCAGCTTTAACAACATCTACTATGTGGTGCGGCGGTTGCGCACACGTCAGACAGCGAATCGCATGATGGTGCTCCTGCGTGACACGTTCGCGCCCGT
>VGYL01001124.1 GCA_016872975.1 Planctomycetota bacterium | reverse complement strand
CCTGGAGATCGCCGACCGGGTCTACTCCCTGAAGTTGGGCCGGGTCTTCTTCGAAGGGGTGCCGGACGATCTGAGGCAGGACCCGGCCAAGATCAAGCAGTTGTTCCTGTGATCCAGCGAGGGGCCGGGTGCGTCGGAAGACTCTCAGACCCGCCTAAAGGCGGAACTCCGAACCAGGCCAACTGCCGGCGGCGGGCTGGATTACCGATCTTGTTCGTCAAAACCCATTAGAGTGCGTACCGCGCACCGCTGGCCTTGTCGGCCTGTCCGGGACCTCTCCGTGCGCATGGGGATGACAGTGTCACTAGGGAGCCGGTATAATCACGGCATGAGCAATGCGGCGCTCAGTGCGATCTTCGAACAGATGGCCGATGTGATGGAGATTCTCGGCGAGGACCGGTTCCGCATCAACAGCTACCGCAAGGTCGCCCGGGTCATCGCCGAGACACCGACCGACGTGAGGGTCCTGCTCGAAGGAGGGCAACTGGCGGACATGCCGGGCATCGGCAAATCCACGCTGGCCAAGATCGACGAGTTCGTCAAGACCGGCGTCATCACCGCTCATCAGGAACTGCTGGCCCGGATTCCGCCCTCGTTGCTGGATCTGCTCCGCATTCCGGGCGTCGGACCCAAGAGCGTCAAGACCCTGCATCAGGAGCTTCACGTCGGGAGTATCGCGGACTTGAAGCAGGCGTTGGACGACGGCCTGGTGGAGACGCTGCCGGGGTTCGGCGCGAAAAAGGCCGCGGCCATCCGGCGCGGCATCGAGTTCTTGGAGCAGGCCGCCGGCCGCATTCGCCTCGACCAGGCCGTGGCGGCCGCTCAGCTTGTCGTCGCGTACCTGCAGGGGCTTCCCGGCGTGGATCGGGTCGTGCCCGCCGGCTCGTTGCGGCGGTGCGCCGAGACCATTGGGGACGTGGACATCCTCGTGGTAGGGTGGGGCTTGCCCCACCAAGATCCGTCCGGCCCCCGGGACCGGTGGGGCAAGCCCCACCCTACGAACGAGCCGACTCCCGAGCAGATCATCGAATCGTTTACGAAAGCGCCCTTTGTCGAGCGGGTCCTGGGCGCGGGTGGGACGAAAGGTTCCGCCATCATCCGGACGGAGACGACGCCGGTTCAGGTCGATGTGCGGGTGGTGCCGCCGGAGAGCCTGGGGGCCGCTCTGCAGTACTTCACCGGCTCCAAGGCGCACAACGTTCGCCTCCGCGAGATCGCCATCAAGGCCAAGCTCAAGCTCAACGAGTACGGCCTCTTCCAGGGCGACAAAATGGCGGCCGGCGCTACCGAGGAGGAGATCTACGAGAAAATGGGCCTCGATTTCGTCGATCCGCTGTTGCGCGAGGATCGCGGCGAGATCCAGGCCGCGCGGAATCACACCCTGCCCCAACTCGTCCGGCTTCAGGACATCCGGGGCGATTTCCACGCTCACACCACCGCCACGGACGGCAGCGCCAGTCTCGAAGAGATGGCCCAGGCCGCGAAAGAGCGGGGCTACGAGTTCCTCTGCATCACGGACCATTCGCAATCCACCGTGATCGCCAACGGCCAGTCGCCCCAGCGGCTCGCCCGGCAGATCGAGCAAATCCACAAGCTCAACGCGAAGCTCAAGGGAATCACCCTCCTGGCCGGGGCCGAGGTGGATATCCTGGCCGGCGGGGCCCTGGACTTCGAGAACGAACTGCTGGCCGACCTGGATTTCGTCATCGCCTCGATCCACTCCGCGCTGGGCAGCCCGCGCGAGCGGGTGACGACGCGTACTCTCAAGGCCATGGATAATCCGTACGTCACCTGCATCGGCCATCCCACCGGCCGGGTGATCGGGTACCGCGAGGCGATGGACCTGGACCTGCCCGCCGTGATCGAGCACGCCGCTCAGACGAATACCGCTCTGGAAGTCAACGCCGACCCCTCCCGCCTCGACCTCAAGGATGTGCACTGCAAAATGGCGATTGAAGCGGGCGTCAAGCTGGCCCTCGGCACCGACGCCCACAGCACCGCCAGCCTGGCCCTGATGCCCTTCGGCGTCGCCACCGCCGCCCGCGGGTGGGCGACCCAGGCGGACGTCCTCAATGCACTGACCCTTCCCAAGCTCCAATCGTGGTTGACGACGAAGAGGCCGTAAGAGCGTGTGTGAGAACCCAGTTCAGTAATGGGTGGCAGCGGCAAGCGGAGTCTTCGGAGCTTGCCGATGGTTTAGTCCATCCGCCATCGGCAAAGCCTGCGCAAAGCCTACGGCCTTGCCGCTGCCACCCGCCGTCCTGGACCAGCCCCAGCCCAAGGCTTCTCACACACCCTCTAAGACATGGGTCGGCTCGTAATGCTCTTGCGCAGACCGACGCGCGGTGCCGTACCTGAGGAGTTCTGGCGCGCAAGTTCGGTAACGTGTGTGGGGTCTGCCGCCGGCGTTCTCCGGCGTTCGGAGTTCCGCCTG
>VGYL01001123.1 GCA_016872975.1 Planctomycetota bacterium | reverse complement strand
CTGATAACAGGTAGCTCAGCCGCCCCCGGCTGAGGACACCGGACCGCGGGCCGCAACTGCGAACCGGGAACTGGGAACCGATCGCTGAGAACTGCTCAACCGCGCCCGAAACCGAGATTACCTCACGCCAAGAGCGCCAAGGAAAACGCTCCCCCCATCATTCCACCGTGCCACCATTCCAGTATTCCAATCCTCCGTCCCCGATCCCTGACCCCTGTCTTACCAACTACCGGCTACCGGCCACCGCTCTTCGCCGAAAGGAGCGAGAAAGAGGGAAAAAAGGGTGTAGGCCAGGCGCCGTGGCGAGGGCGTCTCGCCCTTGCGTGTCGCGGACATCCTGCCCGCGCTCTTGCGTGCCGAGAACGGTCTTTCCGACACGGAGTTCCTGCTGGGAGCTGGCAACTGAGAACTGGGAACTCTCTGACCGCCGCAGATCATGTCCTTGCGAGCGAAGCGCGGCAATCTCCCGATTGGCGCAGATTCCGAATGGCCTGCGCGGGCTGTGCGACCATTGATGTTCCCGACGGCTCTGGGGCTGAAGTCCGACCCGCGTGCTTGGCCGGGCCGCGTTTGCCCGTCAATTGTCGCACCGGTTGTGCGACATCTGGCGTACCCGGACGATAGGCCAGGTAGAAAGCCCGCATCCGATAGATGTTGGCCCGCGCGAAGCCCGTGATCCCGGGGAACGCGTCTTGGATGTCCTTCGCGTGCCAGTCGATGACCTTCCTGCCCCCGCCTACCGCCGCCGCGCCTCCGCCGCAAGGAGAAAAGTGCCCGGGCCACAACCAACAGAGGGGAGTACCCGCTAAAGAGTAAAATAATGGCTGACCCCCGGCACCGTCATCAGAGTGTGAATCGTGTAGGTGTGACTCCCGATTGCCGCGGAATTCCAACTAAGTAGGTAGCCAAGAGTTTTCACACGAATGAGGCTCTTCGCGGGTAGAATAGGAGGCATGAGAAAAGCGAAGAGTCCCTCAGAGCGTGGTTTCGACCGGTATGATAAACGTCGTCTTACTGGTGCCTTGCGTCGAGTCACCGATGCTCGCACGTACCGCCGGGTCCAAGCGATCTTGCTGGTGGCCCAAGGGCGAACGGTGGCGGAGGTGGCCCAGATTACCGGGGCCCAGCCGTGGAGCATCTATGCCTGGGTACGAGTCTATCTCCAGACCCACCGCCCCGACCGTATGGGCGATGCGCCGCGGCCCGGCCGACCGCGCGTGGCCGAGACGCTCACGGAGGCCCGTCTCGTACGCGAGTTCCGCCGGGACCCGATGCGATTGGGCTACAACGCTACCGGCTGGACCGTGGCGCTGCTGGCGGATCGCCTTCAGAAGAAGTACGGCGTGGCGATCTCACCACGCACGTTACGGCGACGGGTGCGGGATCTGGATCTGCGTTGGAAACGTCCCCGGGATGTCTACGCGACCAAGGACCCGAACCGGGCCCAGAAAAAAGGGGGCTTATTCGTTGCCTCAAACGCCTACCGGAGCGGGCGGTGTTGCTGTTTTCCGACGCCCGACGCGACGATTCTCCGCTGGTTCCCGCCCCTGCGCTATGCCTGGGGGTTCCGCGGCGAGCAAACCCCAGTCAAGATCACCGGCCAGAATGCCAAGCGGGTTCTGTTCGGCACGATCGATCCGCGGACCGGCCATCGCGTGGTCCTGCGTCGGCCCCGCCAACGGCAGGAGGACTTCCAGGCCTTCCTGCGGGAACTGCGGCGGCGCTATCCGGGCCGACCGATCTGGCTGTTGCTGGACAAGGCTCCTTGTCACCAGGCGGTCCGCAGCCAACAACTGGCGGCGCGCTTGGACATCCTCCCCTTGTGGCTGCCCAAGCAGTGCCCGGAACTGAATGCAGAGGACCCTCTCTGGAAGGAGTTGAAACGTTTGATCGCCGCGAACCGCCAATTCCGAACGCTTGACCGAGAGGCGGACTACGCGGAACGTTGGCTCTTGGGCCTGAGTCCGACCGAAGCACTCCGCAAGGCGGGCATTTTGTCGGACGATTTCTGGCTCAAGGCTTTCTTGTGAAAACGTTTGGCTACCTACTTAGTAGAACCGTCCCTGCCACAGATGGCCGCTGCGCCGGTGGAGACGGTTGACATATTGCGTGTAGCGAAAGTGGGTCCGCCCGATCGCCTGGGCGAGCGACTCTTCCGCCTGCGGCGGCGCCACCAGATGGACGTGGTTGCTCATCAGGCAATAGGCCCAGACTTCCAAGCCGTACTTGGCGGCCTGTTCCTGGAGCAGCTCCAAGTACACCCGCCGGTCGTCGTCCACGAAGAACACGTCCTGGCGGTTGTTCCCGCGCTGCGGCACATGATGGGCACAGCCCACCGCCATCGCTCTGGCGAACCTGGGCATCCCAGGAGTCTACCGCTCCGCGCCGGCCCGCGTCAACAGAAACATAGGGAACTGTCTCCCCGGTATCCCCCA
>VGYL01001122.1 GCA_016872975.1 Planctomycetota bacterium | reverse complement strand
GCGGGGATTCAAAGACTATTGACAATCATGCGTCGCGCGGGCATGATGGATGGAGATCTGAAGGGCGAACTGCCAGAAGGGAGAAATGGGATATTGCGGAACACAAATCGCAGAGGGTAAATCGTCCATCGTAAATCCCCACGGCTTCACGCTGGTCGAGCTGCTGGTTGTCATCGGCATCCTGACCCTGATGATGGGCGTGTTGCTCCCTGCGCTCGGGCAGGCCCGGCGGGCGGCCCGGTCGCTGGTGGGCGGCCATCGGCAGCGGCAGGTGATCCTGGCGGTGAGCCTGTACGCGGCCGACCACGCGGGCCGGTACCCCGAGTCGGTGGCGACCGCCGCCATGCTGGGCCGGACCTGGCGCTGGCAGGAGCCGCGAATGCTGAAGGCCTGCCAGCCGCGGGCCGCCGGCTATCGAGCCTCCGTGGCCGCGTACCTGCGCCCCTACCTGCCCAAAGCCGCGATGCTGTCGTGTCCGAGCAGCCCCCGGCCCTATCCGTACCTGGAGGAGGCCTGGCAGGCCGCCGACCAGTGGGACAACCCGAACACCGGCTTCACGGATGACAGCGTCCTGGGCAGCTTCTGCCTCTACTGGAACTACGTGGGACATCTCTCCGGACGGGAGCGTCCCTTTCGCGGCCCGCAGACGGAGGAGGGCCGTCCCGGAGAAAGCTGTCTGCTGATCAGCGACTACTTCGGCTTCAACCACTGGCGCAGCCCCAACGCCTTCGGAAGCTGCGAGCGCCTGCCGGGCGCCGAGGTCACCGCCGAGACGCACGAGGCCGCGGTCCACTGGTTCCGCGCCGCCGCAACCCCGCCCGACCGGACCGCCGTTGCCCTCAAGCTCCAGGCCGGCTTCACCGACGGCCACGTGGAGACCTACCGCCCCGCGGACACCGCCGTTCTGGAAGTCGCCGAGGCCCTGGACGGCACCACCGCCGCCTTCAGCGGCTTCGGCCTGGGCGCAGGGCAGTTCTACATTCCCCGGCACGCCGTCCCGGCACGACCCTGATGCCTCGTACCTCTCTCCATGCAGTAGATGCTCCCGCCAAGCGAGACTGGCCGTAACAACCGCTGAGAGGGTGTGTGAGAAGCCAGCCTTCTCTGGGTGGCATCGTCAAGCGGAGTCTTCGGAGCTTGGCGATGGCGGATTTCCCGTGCGCCGGACCATCGCCAAGACCTACCGGCCTTGACGATGCCACCCGTTTCACACACCCTCTGACGAACAAGTTCGGCAATCGGTAGGGTGGGGCTTGCCCCACCGTAAGAACCTCCGGGCGGCAGGGGACCGGAACGCCTGGTTGGTAGTGGCGTCGTCAGACGCTATCTTATGCTCTTACGAGCACACTACAAACGCCACCAGAATCCCGAATCCAAGGAAAACTGGTTCGGAGTACCGCCTTATGAATCTTGACGGACAAAACCGGTAATCGCGCCGCCCCCGTCGTTTCGCCGATGTGCCTCGCGCCGGGCAACGCGTGGTTGTAGGGTGGGGCTTGCCCCACCGGGAAGCCGGACCCAAGCAAAGCGGTGGGGCAAGCCCCACCCTACACATCACCGAAGTTGCTCGTCAAAACTCAAAAGGCGGAACTCCAAACGCCGGAAGGCGCCGCCGGCAGGCCCCCACACATTACCGGCCTTGCTCGTCGAAATTCGCAAGCATCTTCTGCATCCAGACCACGTCGAGGAGGGTGCCGTTCTTGCAGCAGACCTGGCGGAAGCGGCCGACTTCGACGAAGCCGTGCTTGCGGTGGAAGCCGAGACTGCCTTCGTTGAGCGAGGAGATGCCCGCCAGGAGCGTGCGCAGGCCCTTTTCGCGCGCTCCGGCCTCGAGGGCCTCCAGCAGCAGCGTGCCGAGGCCTTGGCGGGTGTGATCGGGAGATATGAAATAGGTGGTCTCGGCGGTCCGGGCGAAGGTGGGCAGCGGATTGTGCGGGCGGAGCAGGCCGAACCCGAGCAGGCGGCCGGTGGCGTCTTTGGCCGCCAGGGCCGGGTAGCCTTGCGCCAATTCGAGCAGGCGATCGATGAAGCTCAGCGGCATCGGCTGCTCGGGAAACGCGGCGAACCCGTGGCGGACGTAGTGATTGAATATCTCGAGCATGGGCCGGCGATCGGCCGGCGTGATGGGAGTCAGGCGGATATCCATGGTCGTGCGGTTCCCCAACAGCCCGAACCACCGGCCGGCGGCGACACGGCCGGGCGCGCGGATTTCATGGCTGCGGCGGCGGGCCCGCGCCGACGTGTGTGAGATTTTTTTCTGGCGCCCTGTTACTCCTTTGTTTACAGTGACTTATGAACCTTTTTGGAAAGGAGAATAAGTCATGGACGGTAAACAGGTAAGTGCAGAGGAATTGAAGCAAGCGATGGCGACGGATATCGACCAGTTGGTCCAGGAAGTGGCGGCCGCGATGAATGCCGCACAGGCAGGCTGCATCA
>VGYL01001121.1 GCA_016872975.1 Planctomycetota bacterium | reverse complement strand
CTGGGCCGCAAGAACTGGCTGTTCAGCGGCAGTGATGGCGGGGCCCGGCGGGCGGCGATCCTCTACAGCCTGATTGCCAGTTGCAAGCTGTGCGGCATCGATCCGTTTGTGTACCTGCGGGATGTCCCGGATCACGGTGCCCAACCCGGTGGCGGGAAACGGAATGGTCTATGTTGGCTCGGGGTTCGTTGCGGATCGGCAGAAACCGCTCTACGCGATCCGCCCGGGCGCGGCGGGTGATATCTTGCTGAAAGAAGGCGAGATGCAAAACCGTTACGTTGCCTGGCTGCAACAGCGCGCCGCTCCCTATGTCCCGTCTTTTCTGGTAGCCGGCAAGTACCTGTACGTGATCCAGGACAACGGCCAACTCTCCTGTTACGACGCTGTCACCGGCGCTTCGGTCTACCAGGAGCGGCTGCGTGGACACTTCACGGCCTCGCCGTGGATGTGCGGGGACAAGTTGTTCTCCCTTAACGAGAGCGGGGACACCTATGTCGTGCCGTCGGGACCGACATTTCGTCTCCTGGCCACGAACACACTGGAAAAGCTGTGTCTGGCCACACCCGCGGTGGCGAGCGACCGTCTGCTGATCCGGACTTCTTCCCGGTCGTATTGCATAGGGAGCAAGCGATGATGAAAGCTGTTCGAATCCATGACTACGGCCCTCCTGGGGTGCTCTGTCACGAGGATGCCCCGACCCCTGAGCCGGAGCCGCGTGAGGTCCTCGTCCGCGTCCACGCGGCGGGGATGAATCCCGCCGACCGGCAGATACGCGCGCGTCCGCGGCACAAGCTTGAGAAGCCCTTCGCGCTCACTCTCGGCTGCCTCGGGCGCTTTGCGGTGGTTGACCATGCACAGGATACCGGTTACAAAGGCGATGCTGCCAACATCAGTGTGAGTTTCCGAGTTCGGAACAGGAGTTGTCGGGCATACTCATCGTCGTACTCGATGGATACACATGGAACCCTGGTGACTTGAGCCGGGATGGGCTGAGCGCGCGGGGTCATCTACTCCGTCAACAAGGAGGACATCGAGATCGCACGCATCCCCTTGTCCGAACTGAGGATACTCAGGTGATTGCGAAAGTGAGACTACCATGGGACATCTACTGATCTTCGCCACGGCGCTGCTGGTCCTGCCCGATGCGCCGGCTGTTGGCGCGCCGGTGCGAACAAACATCGTGCTGTTCCTGATCGACGATCTCGGGTGGAAGGACGTCAGGTGCAACGGGGGCAGCTATTATCAGACTCCCAACGTCGATCGGCTCGCCCGGGAGGGTGTGCGGTTCACCAACGCCTACGCGGCCTGTGCCCTGTGTTCCCCGACGCGTGCGGCGATCATGACAGGCAAGTACCCGGCACGGCTGCTCTTGACCGAGTGGCTGCCGTCAGGGCGGTGGAATCCCAAGGCGAAACTGCGGGAGGGACGATTCGTTCGCGCGCTGCCGATGGAGGAGTTCACATTGGCCGAGGCTTTGCGCGAGGCGGGCTACCGCACCGCTAGTATCGGTAAGTGGCACCTGGGCAGCGAGCCGTTCTCCCTGCCGCAGCATCACGGCTTCGACATCAACATTGCCGGCAACGGCCACGGCGCGCCGGGCAACTACTTCTTTCCCTACGACGGCGACTGGGCGATCCCCACCACCGGTCTGCGGGCCAGGTGGAACGTGCTGCCGGACGGCCAACCGGGCGAGTACCTGACGGATCGGCTCACCGACGAGGCGGTGGCATTCATCCGCGACAACGGCAACCGGCCCTTCTTCCTCTACCTCCCGCATTACGCCGTCCACACGCCGTTGCAGGCGAAGCCGGAGATGATCGCCAAGTATGAGAAGATCCCGGAAGACCAGCGCCAGGGCAAGCCCGCTTATGCCGCGATGGTCGAGAGCATGGATC
Organism: Planctomycetota bacterium; assembly: GCA_016872975.1. Lineage (GTDB taxonomy): Bacteria > Planctomycetota > Phycisphaerae > Sedimentisphaerales > Anaerobacaceae > PLanc-01. The sequence goes on along the minus strand of VGYL01001121.1, from coordinate 548 downwards.
AGAGCGTCGGCCGCGTGATGGATACCTTGCGGGAACTCGGGCTGGAACAGAACACGGTTGTGATCTTCACCTCTGACAACGGCGGTTTCTACAATGCCACGAGCAATGCACCGCTGCGCGCGAACCGACCTCGTGAAGGAACTTCGCGGCAGACTGGATTCCTGGCGTCGCGACGTTGGCGCGGAAATGATGCGGCCAAATCCCGATTACCGCTGAGCACGCAACGGGGCAATCACCGCCCCGTTCCTGTTTCTATGTGGCGGCGACGAGCAAACGCACCGCACTTGCCGACCTGCAAAGCGCAACAACTGGCAATAACCAGTCGCTGCAGATGTCGGACCTCTTCCTGGACACACGCACACGTCATACCTGAGGTAAAACGGACCAACCCAAGCTGCGGAGCGCGCAACAGGCGCGCCACAAGGGGATTCGTTTCGCCTTCGGCTCCGCTTCGGCCCGCATCATAAGTCCTGTCGTGACAACCATTAGTCGTTGTGTGACATACACTTACAAAGCGGGGCAAAGGACTGGGCGACCGTAAGACCCCG
>VGYL01001120.1 GCA_016872975.1 Planctomycetota bacterium | reverse complement strand
TTATTGGCGTTAAGGCGCCGAAGTGACATTCCCGTATCTCATTGTTTCATAATGACTTACGACTACTGCGGTCCCACAAGATAGCGTTGTAGTAGTAGGAGCATAAAGAAAATGGGGCACCTTGTCGCTTCTGCCACTTTCCTTCTTCCTTGTACCCGCTTTTCTATGCTCTTACGAGCACACTACAAACCAAGGTCTTCCCTCGGCCCCTGAGCGGATCATCAATCCTGAATGCGTGGGGGCACCCCTGTTGCGAAGTCGTGCGGAGACGCACGACCTACGAAGAAGGTTACCAAACGTGCGACCTCACGTTTGGGAACCCGCCAACGCCTCACGGCGTCACTGCAAACGATCATCGCCGGCTGACCAGACTCGGCAGGGTCGAAGCCGAACCCGCCCCGAGCGCCGTCGGCTCCCGGCCGGCATGGAGGTCCTTGACCTCGGCGGCGCTGAGGGCGTACGTGAAGATACACACGTCGTCGACGGTTCCGGCGAAGTAGCCCTCTTCCTTGGCATGCCGGCCGATCTTGAGGGTCGCGGGTTCATGGACCGGAGGGCCCGAGGCCCGGGAGTTCTCCGTGACCAGCACGCCATCCGTGTAGGCCTTGAGGCTGCGGCCGTCGAAGGTCGCGGTCAGATGGTGCCAGGTGTTCGGACTCAGGCTGCCAAAGCTGGCGGCGTGCCAGGCGTCGTCGTTCCGGAACGCCGCGGCGCCGCGAAATTCAGCCGTGTGGTGGTTCCAGTTGATCTGAAAGTCGCCCTCGCGATGCACCGGGCCGCTGGCTATGGGAGCGCTGGTCGGCGCGGACGGACTCTTGACCCATGCTGCTACGGTCCAAGTGACCAGATCTTCCGTCCAACCGGTATCCACATAGTCGTCCATGCCGTCGAACTGCAGCGCCCCGCCGATCTTGCCGCCCTGGGGGCGCCAGACGGGATCGCCGTGGATCGCACCGTCATGGCCACCGCCGAGGCTGTCCGCCGCCTTGGTCCCTGCGCTCTCGTCCAGCTTCCACCAGCCGGCCAGCCCGCCGGTGGTGAAGTCACAGACCTTGCCGCTGACGACGGAGCCGTCCGCCTGGATCGCATCGACCCGCCAGTAGTACTTCGTGTCGCTCTTCAGTTGCGTCAGCTTCAGGCCGGCCTGCTCGATTTTGCCGAGTAGCTTGAGATCGCTCGGATTGGCGCCCAGATAGACGTTGTGGGTCTTGGCCCCGGGACCGGCAACCCATGTCAACTCCACCTCGTCGGTCCCGATGCCCTGGGCCCCACTTGGAGGATACAGCCGGGCGGCGGCCGGCCCCACCGGCGCGAAGAATCGCACCTCGCTCAGGCCGATGTAGTCGGGATCGCCGAGATTGGCGAGAGCGTCGAAACGGACCTTCTGCGCCACAACCGGGTCAAGCTGGATGAGGGTCGGCTCGTCGTAGTCGTCACTGCCTTCCGCCTGATCGACGGGCACATTCTCGCGGATCTTCCGCCAGCCGGTCTCCTGGGTCCAGACGGAGACATCCAGGGTCCGCACGCCCCGGTTGGTGTAGCTGGTATCGTTGTAGTTCCAGATGGAGATGGTGCCGATCTTCTGCGGTGAGCCGAGATCGAATTCCAACGAGCCCTTCGTGTTGCCTTTGGCACTGCGCCACATGTGGGCCGGGTTGGTCCGATGCTCGACGAGGTCATCGAAGTCGAAGTCGCGCAGGCCGCTGCCGTTGATCAGGTTGACGGCCTCGGCTTGGGCATCGCTGCTGTCGGCCTGCACCGCCTGGACGGTAATCATCTCACCGACCGCCGGCGGCTGGCGATTGGCGGCCTTGATCGTGTACGGCCGGGCCAGGATCTTGAAGGGCCCGCCGATTTCCACGGTCGCCACGATGGGTTTCTTGACGTCTTTGGGCTCCGGCCACCGGAGCGAGCAGGTGCCGCCTCAGCCATATTCGAAGCTCAGGGCCCGGTCATAGGTTCCGTCGCGGCTCCGGATCCGCAGCTTCGGCGGCGGCGGCTGGGACCCGTTGCGGGTCAGGGTGATCCGCTCGCCCTTGCCGCCCTCCAGCCGCTGCGAGAACTCGTGGGTCGAGCCGGTCTTGCGGACCTGGAGCACCGAGTAGATCGGCTCGTCACAGACCAGGCGGGCTTCCTCGTCCTTGGCCACGGTCACCGCGTTGGCGGACGTGCCCGGCGAGAACGCACCCTTCAACTCCCATTTCGCGCCGGCCTCCGTGCGGACGATGCTCCAGGCATCGACCCAGTACGCCCCGACCGGCAGCTTGATGGCCCCCTTTTCGGGGGTGCGGACATAGGAGCCGTTTTCCCCGCTGACCATGACCGTCGTGAGACTATCGGCGACCCGGACGGTGCCATAGGGCACATCCGGCGCTTCGGCCAGCGTGACGCACGCGCCGTCGCGGGCGACCTCGATGCGATACAGCTTGTTGTCCACCTCGATG
>VGYL01001119.1 GCA_016872975.1 Planctomycetota bacterium | reverse complement strand
TGAAAATCGATAGGCCGGTGGACGATTTTCAACAATAGATTGGGGGCAACGTGGAAACACAACGCGCGAAGTGTTACGTCTGCGGCGCCGATGTCGTGTGGTGGCGGTCTTCGGAGATGGCCGGCTGGAAATGGTGCGACGCGCACTTGGTAGACGATTGCCGGGGGATGATCCTCCCGACTCGGCTCATGCGGCACAAGCACGTCTGCTACCATGCGGACGTGCGTGCGCATTGGCGGAAGCTGCGTCGCGAGGGGCGGTACGAGGAGGCGCCCCCGCGCGTGTACGTCAACCGCCTAGTCTGGGGCGCGAACGAGGAGCACCAGAAGCGCAGGAACGCGGGGACATACGACGTGTATGAGACGGCGGAGCCGCGAGAACCGGGGGAGATGGATGACCGACAAGAGTTGGAAGCGCGCGGAACGTGACGTGGCCGCCTTCTTTGGGGGGCAGCGCACGCCGCTGTCTGGCGGGAACTCGCGCCACACGCGGGCCGATGCGATCCACCCGCGTCTGTTCATCGAGGTCAAGTACCGCAAGCGTCACGCGGTCGTCGCCTTGTGGGACGCCGTGGCGGAGCTTGCGCGGGAGGAGAAGCGCACGCCGGTCGTGTGCCTCAAAGAACACGGGCGGCCGGGCTTCTGGCTGGTCGTGAAGGCCGAACACTTGGAGGAGGTGTCACGTGAGCGAACGTAAGGCGAAACGGGTACTAGTCATCTCCGATACCCATTGCGGGCACGAGGTAGGGCTCACGCCCCCAGCGTGGAACTTCGAGTGTGACAATGAGCACTCCTCGAAGTACCGCAACTATATCTGGGACGCCTACACGAAAGCCGTGCACGAGATCCAGCCGATCGACCTCGTGGTCGCCAACGGCGACCTGATCGACGGGCGTGGCGAGCGCTCCGGGAGCACCGAACTGATCACAGTCGATCGGCGCGCGCAAGCGAAGATGGCGGCGGAGTGCATCAAGGTTGCGGGCGCGCCGCGCGCAATCCTCACGCGCGGGACCGACTACCACGTCGGCCACGAGGAATCGTGGGAAGACCTGGTTGCCGATTTCTCCAAGACCGACGGGCGCGAAGTCGAGATCGGGGACATACGCAACGTGAACATCAACGGGCTCGTCTTCAACTTCCGCCACCATATCGGCGGGAGTCAAACGCCAGTAGGGCGCGCCACCCCGCTCACGCGCGAGGCGGCATGGAACGCGCTGTGGCACGCGCGCCAAGGCTTCGAGCTTTCCGACGTGCTCGTGCGATCCCACGTCCACTATCACACCTACGTCGGCGGCCCCGGCTGGCTCGCAATGACAACGCCAGGACTTCAAGGATACGGCACGCGCTACGGCGAGCGCAGACTCTCGGGGATCATCGACCTCGGCTTCGTCTACTTCGATGTGGTCGGGAAACAGGAGTACACATGGCAGAGCGTAACTTTCCCGTTCCCGTTGCCGGAGCCGTCCGTCGTATAGGTGCGGGGTGTCGCATGATCCCGCTCCCGTTCACGCGGGAAGAGCTGATCGAGGCGATCGAGGCAAGGCAAAGAGCCGTATGGGCTCGCAAGGAGGAGGAGAAGGGTGGCGAACGAATCGAAGAGGGACGGTTTGACGCGGAAGGTTACGCTCGTTGGGTTAGCCGATGTGATGTTCGATCGGTACGCGGGGGACAACAAGACCCAACTACCGCCGGAGGACAAGCTGTATTTCGCCCCCGACGGACGAACGATAGTACTCCCGGCGGCCAACATCAGTTCGTTGCTTACCGCCCAGAATACCCCTTCCGCGCCCAAGCGATTCCTCGATGCGAGGACGTACAAGAAGACGGCGCAGGGGATTCTGTCGTATACGGTGATTCAGCCGCACCAGATTCCGTTTCTGAGGAACGGGAGGCCGATTGAGTTTGGTGCATTTGATGGGGACAGCGACGCGCTGAGCGGAGCTTACATTCATCGGTCGGTTGCGCGGTTGGACAAGGGCATTCCGAATCCGAAGGTGCGGCCTGTGCTTCCGTTGCCGTGGTCGTTGGAGTTTGACTTTCGGTATTTCGAGAACGACGAGGTGACGGAGGAGATGGTGCGGTCGTTGTTGATTCGTGGCGGGTTGTCGATTGGGGTTGGTACGTTTCGCGGGGTGTTCGGGAAGTTCTCCGTTGCGGGGTGGGAATAGCGCGGCGGGGCGAGGCATGGCGCGGCCTGGCGAGGCACGGCGTGGCTGGGCAAGGCTCGGCAAGGCAAGGCTAGGCTAGCAATGACGACGATAAGCCCTTGGCAATAGACTGCGGCGCGGCCTGGCGAGGCACGGCGTGGCCGGGCGAGGCAAGGCCCGGCGAGGCTCGGCAAGGCAAGGCTAGGCTAGCAATGACGACGACAAGCCCTTGAAGATAGATCCGGGCGCGGCGCGGCTCGGCATGGCGGGGCGCGGCGAGGCACGGCGTGGCGTGGCTCGGCTA
>VGYL01001118.1 GCA_016872975.1 Planctomycetota bacterium | reverse complement strand
CGGCGCGTCTCGCTCGACCTGGGTGGTACGTGGCGAGGGCGTCCCGCCCTTGCGTCCCGAGGCCATCCTGGCCTTGCCTTCCGTGCCGAGGGCGTCCCGCCCTCGAATCGCGGGCAGGATGCCCGCGACACGCAAGGGCAAGATGCCCTCGCCACGGAAAGACAAGGGCAAGATGCCCTCGCCACGGAAAGACAAGGGCGAGACGCCCTCGCCACGACGACAAGCCCACAGGTGCCTACGGACCAGCGGGTGTTGCGGTACGCGAAGGAGGAGGACCCGCATCTGGCGGCCCTGTTCTTCCAGTACGGCCGCTACCTGATGATCGCCAGCTCGCGGCCGGGCGGCCAGCCGGCCAACTTGCAGGGATTGTGGAACGAGAATCTCAATCCGTCCTGGGACAGCAAGTACACAGTGAATATCAACACCGAGATGAACTACTGGCTGACCGAGCCGGCCAACCTGAGCGAGTGCGGCCGGCCCCTTTTCGACGCTTTGGCGGACATCAGCCGGACCGGGCGCTCGGTCGCCCAAAAGCACTACGACGCCCCCGGCTGGGTCCTGCACCACAATTTCGATCTCTGGCGCGGGGCCGCCCCGATCAACGCCGCCAATCACGGCATCTGGCCCACCGGCGGCGCGTGGCTGTGCCAGCATCTGTGGTGGCACTATCTTTACACCGGCGACCAGACCTTCCTCGCCGAGCGGGCCTATCCCCTGATGAAAGGCGCCGCGGAGTTCTTCGTCCACTACCTGATCGAGGACCCGCGCGACACGGATCGTGGAGCGGCAATCGGTCGCGCGGCTCGTGACGTTGGACGTGCGACGTCCGACGTCACGCCTGACGCAACCCCAATCGCTTCACGATCTTCTTCGCGCTGGCTGATCAGCGGACCCAGCAACAGCCCGGAGATCGGCGGCCTGGTCATGGGTCCGACGATGGACCACCAGATCCTGCGCGAGTTGTTCGCGAGCACCGCCCAGGCGGCCCGCCTGTTGGGTGTCGATGCGGACTTCGCCCGCAAGCTGGACGCGCTGCGCGGCCGGATCGCGCCCAACCGGATTGGCAAGCACGGCCAGCTTCAGGAGTGGCTCGAGGACAAGGACGACCCGAAGAACGAGCACCGGCACGTCTCGCACCTGTGGGGCCTGTTCCCCGGCGAGGAGATCACGCCCGAGACGCCGGAGCTATTCCAGGCGGCCAAGCAATCGCTCGTCTTTCGCGGCGACGGCGGCACCGGCTGGAGCCGCGCCTGGAAAATCAACTTCTGGGCCCGCCTGCTGGACGGCAACCGCGCTCACCTAATGCTCAAGAACCTGCTCACCCTGACCTCTTCCCCGCTGACGACCTACAAAGGCGGCGGCGTCTACCCCAATCTCTTCGACGCCCACCCGCCCTTTCAGATCGACGGCAACTTCGGCGCCGTCAGCGGCATCACGGAGATGCTGCTGCAAAACCATCGCCGGGACCCCGAGGGCCGTTATATCATCGACCTGCTGCCCGCCCTGCCGGACGCCTGGCCGGACGGGTCCGTCACGGGCCTGCGCACCCGGGGCGGCTTCGAAGTGGACCTCGCCTGGAACAGCGGCAAGCTGACGCGGGCACGAATCCTCTCCACGCTGGGCCACGAATGCCGCGTTCGCGCCTCGGTCGTCTTGGGCGTCCAAGCCGAGGGACAGGACATCTCCTTCACGCGGCCCTTCAAAGACGTCGTCCAGTTCGCAACCAAGCCGGGCAAAGCCTACATTCTCCTGCCGGCCGGGAAGCAGAACGAAGCCTCAGCGAACCTGAAGCTCTGGTATCGCCAGCCCGCCCGGCAATGGACGGAGGCACTGCCGCTCGGCAACGGCCGGCTCGGCGCCATGGTCTTCGGTGGCGTCCAGCAGGACCGTCTGCAACTGAACGAGGTGAGCCTGTGGTCCGGCAGTCCCCAGGACGCGGACAACCCCGAGGCCCTGGCGGCGCTGCACGAGATCCGCCGGTTGATCTTCGCGGGCCAGTACACCCAGGCCAACGCACTGGCGGCCCGCAAGCTGATCTGCCAGGGCGCGGGGTCGGCCCGCGCCCGCAGCGCGAAGCTGCCCTACGGCAGCTACCAGACCCTTGGCGACGTGACATTCACATTCGACGGCCCGGAGCAGGCGAGCGACTACCACCGCCGGTTGGACCTGGACTCCGCGACGGCCGGCGTCCGGTTCCGGCAGGGAGACGCCACGTTCACGCGAGAGGTGTTTTCGAGTGCGGCCGATCAGGTCCTGGCGGTGCAGTTGACGTGCGACAAGCCCGGGCGGATCAGCTTCACCGCCGAACTGAAGCGGCCCGAGCGATTCACCACGATTGCCGACGGCGCCGACGGCCTGATGATGGCCGGACAGATGGACGACGGCATCGCCGGAGACAGCGGCATCCGGTATGTCGTCCGCCTGCGGGCGCGGGCCGAGGGGGGTACGACG
>VGYL01001117.1 GCA_016872975.1 Planctomycetota bacterium | reverse complement strand
CCACTACAAACGCGCTTGACGCTGCCACCCATCGCTTGTTACGCGGGAAGGCCGGTTTCTGAACCAAGCCTGAATTCGGGGACGCGACCCTTCTTGCGCGGACCTCCCGGAGCGGGCCACCATCGGAAAAGGGGACATTCTACTTTTCCTTCCCGGAAGGGGAGAAGTCTGCTATAATCGTTTGGGTCGGCGCCACATCAACGCACTGAATAAGGAGGAATGACATGTCGGCTGCAACACGCTTGCTTCTGCTGGTTCTGGTATGTCAGCCTGTATCCTCGTGGGCGGCTCCCTACAGCGGCGGTCAGGGCACGCCGCAGGCGCCTTTTCTCATCAGCACCGCCGAGGACTTCAAGGCCATCGGAGAGAATCCCGCCGATTGGGACAAGACCTTCAAGCTGACGCAGAACATCGATCTGTCCGGCTACGACGAAACCAAGCTGCGCATGATCGGCCGCTGGAAGGCCTTGGGGTCCTGGGACAACCAGCCCTTCCGGGGTATCTTCGACGGGAACGGCAAGACCATCGCGAATTTCCGGTACCTGAACCTGCGCGAGGAGTACGTCGGCCTGTTCCAGCACGTGACGGGGGACATCAAGAACCTCACGCTGCTCCGCCCGACGGTGATGGGCGACCAGCTCGGCACGGGGGCCCTCGTCGGTTATCTGGAGAAAGGCAGCATTCGCGACTGCGCGGTGCGGGAGGCGGATGTCTCGGGGTACTATGGCGTGGGCGGGCTCGTGGGGGTCGCGCACAGCAGCGTGCACCGTTCGTGGTCCCACGGCGTGGTTTCCGGCGTCCGGTACGTCGGCGGCCTGGTCGGGCAGGTTTACGGCACGGTCGCGCTATCCTGTTCGAAGGCCCGGGTCATCGGCGAGGAAAGTGTCGGCGGCCTGGCCGGCGCGATGATGGGAGTGGGGAGCATTGTGGATTCCTCCTATGCCCGGGGCGAAGTCAAGGGCAAGGTGTATGTCGGCGGCCTGGTGGGACAGGTCGAGGCCGGCAGGGTGTACCAGTGTTATGCGACCGGCAAAGTCTCGGGCACCCAGTCCGTCGGGGGCCTGGTGGGCTACCAGAGAGCGCTGGCCCAGGTGATGGCTTCGCTGTGGGACACGCAGTCCAGCACGCAGGCGACGAGCGTGGGCGGCACGGGCAAGACGACCGCGGAGATGAAAGCGGTGGATACGTTCTGGAGCATGAACTGGGATTTTACCGAGGTCTGGACCATCTGCGAGGGGATCAATTACCCGGTCCTTCTCTGGCAGATTCCGCTGGCGGACCTGGATTGCCCGGACGGCGTGAGCTTCATCGACTTCGCGCTGCTGGCCGCGAACTGGCGCTCCAGGAACTGCCGCAATGCCAATCGCTACTGCAGCGGGGCGGACCTGGACAGGTCCGGCGCCGTGGATCTCCGCGACCTGGCTCTCTTCGCCGGAGACTGGCTTGCCGGCACGGAGTAATCAAGAGATGGAGTAATGGAATGCTGGAACAATGGAATAATGGAATGTTGGGAGAAGGCGCTGCGTGGCTGGCTCATCATTCCAATATTCCATCATTCCAGTATTCCATGCTCTTTCTGTTTCTGGGGGTGACTCATGGAAGATGTTCGAAGTCCTCTGACCGGCAAGACGGCCCTGGTCACCGGTGCGGCCAAGCGCATCGGCCGGGTCATCGCGTTGACCCTGGCCCGAAACGGCGCCCATGTGGTCGTGCACTACCACCAGTCCGCCCAGGAGGCCCTGGAGCTGTGCAGTGAGATCCAACGGCTTGGTGTCTCCGCCTGGCCGGTCCCAGGGGACCTGATGGATGCCCAACAGGCGGAGAAGATACTCCCGGACGCGGTGGCAAAGGCGGGGCCCATCGATATTCTCGTCAACAATGGCTCCATTTTTGAGAAGGATACGCTGTGGGAGGCCACCGAAGAATCGATCGGCAAGAACGTGCGTATCCATGCCGTGGCCCCTTTGATCCTGGCGCGACAGTTGGCCCGGCAGGAACGGGCGGCGCATATCGTCAACCTGCTGGATACGCGGGTCGCGGTGTACGACCGGGAGCATGCTTCCTACGATCTGAGCAAGAGCATGCTGCTGACCCTGACCCGCATGTTGGCGCTGGAGCTGGCCCCGAAGGTCGCCGTCAACGCGATCGCCCCGGGCTCGATCCTGCCGCCGCCGGGCCAGGGCCAGGCGTACATGGCCAAGCTGACGTACACGAATCCGCTCAACCGCATCGGCGACCCCGAGGAGATCGCGGAGACCGTGCTGTATCTGGTCCGCAGCCGCTTCGTCACGGGCCAGATCGTCTACGTGGACGGCGGGATGCACCTGAAAGGACACCTCTATTGATTATGGATTATGGACTAGCGATTATTGGAAGAGGAGTCCGGACCCTCCTATGAAATCATCAATTATCAATCATCAATCATCATTGTCCCCAGCACTGGATCGGGTG
>VGYL01001116.1 GCA_016872975.1 Planctomycetota bacterium | reverse complement strand
CGAGCATGGCGCCATGCCGCAAATTCAGTTGCCGATTTTCCCTGCGGGCACGACGGCCATCACCCCGGAACTGGCCTTTGAGCAGCGCGAGGGGAAGGTGGTGTATTTCAACGGTCATCTGCCGGTGTTTATGCACGCGGTGGAGGACTTGGGGGCGTTTCGTCTTTACACCAGCCAGTTGATCGTCAACGGGACGGCCAGCCAACGGCAGATTGTGGAGGCGTTTGGGGTGCCGCCGGTGACGGTCAAGCGTTGCCTCAAGCGGCTGCGGGAACGCGGGCCGGAGGCGTTTTTCAAACCCGCTGAACGCCGTCAGGGTTCGAAGTTGACACCTGAACGGCTGGCCCAAGCGCAGGCGTTGCTGGATCAAGGCCAGGGGGTGCCGGCGATTAGCCGGGAGTTGGGCGTGCTCAAGAGCACGTTGCACAAGGCCATTGATGATGGTCGGCTGAAGCAGGGCGCAAAAAAAAAGAAGTCGGCAGCTCAAGCGATGGGGCGCTGACCAAGAGCCAGCGCAGCGAGGCCGACGCGCAGGCGCCGCTGGGGGTGGGCACGACGCGGAGCTTGGAGCGGGTGCTGGCGGCGATGGGCAAGTTGAATGGGGCGCCCATCACTTTTGAGTTGGTGGACGACGTGCCCCAGGGCGGAGTGCTGTGCGCCTTGCCGGCGTTGCTGGCGCAGGGGCTGTTGCGGCACACGGGCCGGACGTTCAATTTGCCGGCGGGGTTCTACCCGCTGGAGACCTACTTTTTGGCCTTGGGCTTTCTGGCCTTGGCGCGGGTGCTTTCGCTGGAGGGGTTGCGCTACGAGCCGCCTGGGGAGTGGGGGAAGTTGCTGGGGCTGGATCGGATCCCGGAGGTGCGGACGCTGCGGGAGAAGCTGGGGCAGTTGTGCCAACCGGGCGGGCGGGCGCAACAGTGGAGCCAGCGTTTGTCGCAGGACTGGCTGGCGGGCAGCGAGCAGAGCGTGGGCACGGCCTATGTGGACGGCCACGTGCGGGTGTATCACGGGAAGCTGACCCAGTTGCCGCGGCGCTACGTGGCGCGGGAGCGGTTGTGTTTGCGGGGCACGACCGACTACTGGGTCAACGCGATGGACGGGCAGCCGCTGTTCGTGGTGAGCGCGCCGGTGGATCCGGGACTCTTGACCGTGCTGCGGGAGAGCATCATCCCGCGGCTCAAGGCCGACCTGCCGGGCCAGCCCAGCGCGGCGGCGCTGGCGGCCGACCCGTATTTGAGCCGCTTCACGTTGGTCTGTGACCGGGCGGTGTATTCGCCGGAGTTCTTCGCCGAGGCCAAGGCCGAGCGGATCGCGGTGCTGACGTATCACAAGTTTCCCGGCTCGGACTGGGCGGTGGAGGAGTTCAGCCCACGCGAGGTCAAGCTGGTGGGCGGGGAAGTGGTGAAACTGGAATTGGCCGAGCGGGGCACCCGGCTCAGTAACGGCCTGTGGGTGCGAGAGGTGCGGCACCGGGAGTCGTCGGGGCACCAGACGGCGATGCTCGCGACCGACTACCGCCGCTCGCTGGACAAGGCCGCCGTGGCGATGTTCGCCCGGTGGTGTCAGGAAAACTTCTTCAAATACATGGGGGAACACTTCAACTTAGACCGGCTGGTCGAGTATGGAGTCGAGCCGCTTCCTGAGACCGTCCGGGTGGTCAATCCGGCTTGGCGCCAACTGGACGGGCAAGTGCGTCGGCAAGCAGCCTTGCTGGCGCGGGAACAGGCCCAGTTCGGGGCCCTGAACGTGCCGGTGCAAGCCGATCTGCCGCAGACTGAGCAGTGGGCGGCGCAGAAAGCCCAACTGCTGCAAGCCCTCCAAACGCGGCAGCAGCAACTGGCGGAACTAAAAACCCAGCGGCGCCAGACCCCCAAACACGTCACCCTCAAAGACCTGCCCCAAGCCCAACGCTTCGGCCAACTACGCACCGACAAGAAGCACCTGGTGGACACCATCAAACTCATCGCCTACCGGGCCGAGACCGCCCTGGTGCAGATCGTCCGGGAAACCCTGCGCCGCTGGGACGATGCCCGGGCGTTGGTGCGTCAGGTCTTGGCCAGCGCCGTGGATCTGCGGCCCGATCCGGCCAACCAGACGCTGACCGTCCGGCTGCACCGGTTGGCGAGCGCCGCCCATGACCAGACTCTGCAGCATCTGTGCGAGGAACTGAGCGCCACCGAGACGGTATATCCAGGCACCGATCTGCAGCTGGTTTACGAACTGGTCGGCGAGCCGCCGCCGCAGACCAACAATGAGCGACCACCCAAGCCTGGCTGAGGATCCGCCGCAAAAACCGGTTCAGGCAACTTCCACGAGATCAGGAGTTCTGAGGCTGGGAGGCTCATTACTTGAATGTGGCCAACGGCTCGTGCGGCAGCCGGCAACACCAGGCCGCGAAACTGATCCGGATGCGCCGCGCCGAGGCCCGGGCCGCCGCCCGCGCGCTGGGCGCGCA
>VGYL01001115.1 GCA_016872975.1 Planctomycetota bacterium | reverse complement strand
GGAGATGGACGGCGGCCTGCCGTTCACGCTCGACCTGGCGAAGCTCGCCCCGCCGAATTGGGATCGGCAGCGCGTCATCCTGACCTTCCTCCTCCAGAACGCCGGGGCGGGATCGCGGGCGAGGATCGTTTTGAGCAAGGGGTGAAGACGCCGGCTCGAAACTTTTTCTGTCAAGCCAAAGTAGGAATGTCCGCTACTTGGCCACGATAGGAATGTCCGCTTTGGGTGGTCGTGATCCGGGCAAGCGGAAGTTGTTCCAAGGGTGGTCAGGGGGTCGACTGTAAGGCTTCTTGGGTGGTAGAGTGTCCTTGCCTTTGGGAAGACAGGGCTCCGCAGGAGTGCGACCCGAGCGTCCAGAGGGCAGACGTACAGCAGAAGGCTTGGCCGTGGCTGCGGCTGAGCCTTCCTTTTTGCGCCTCTCTGCTGGGGTCTGCTCAGGCGATAAACTCCGGGGGTCTGGGGGCAGAGCCCCCAGGGGTCGGTCCGCAGGACCGACGCAGTGGTAGGCCAAGTACGTCTTCTTGAAGCGAATGTGCAAGGTGCCGTCGAGGCGTCTTTCCACCGTGACCCATCCGCCGCGTTGTCCGGGCAGGGCCGGCTTGAGGAGTTGATAGACCTTGTTGTCCAGGCGGATGGTGTAGTCGTTGGCCACCTTCCGCTTGTCCTGAAGGCTCAGGATCGCCGCCAGATTCATGGACGGATGCAGCGGCCGGTGGGCGTTGTTGCCGCTGGCGGGCTTGACGGTGCATCGACGGTTGAACCACGGCAGGAAGATCTTGTCCAGCACCTGGTTGGCTTCCTCCATCGTTGTGGCGCCGGCCAGTCGCAACTCCTTGACCAGGCGGTCCTGAGCTGTGCCGTTAAAGCGCTCGACCCGCCCCTTGGCTTGGGGGCTACCGGCCGGTATCCACCCGATGTCCAGTTCCTCCAACGCCCTGGCGAACTGCGTCTGCGCGGGCTTCTTCTCAGGGCATTCCCCACAGAACACGCTGTCGTGGTCAGTGTACATCGCCACCATCCTTCCGTGCTTGCGCAGGTATCGCCCCAGCAGGTCCATGTATCCTTCGGTCGTCTCGGCCGGGTAGAACCTCGCGACGGTCTTGCTGGTGGCGTCGTCAATCATCACCAGCAGGACCATCATGGGGCCTCGGCCTTCCAGCCAGTCATGGTGGCTGCCGTCGGCCTGCGTCAACTCGCCGAAGCACTCACGACGCTCCCGACGGCGGCGATGCTTGTCCCGACGACGCCTGCGCTGCCAAAGCTCTTCGGCCAACAGCCAGTTGCGAAGCGTCTCGTCCGAAACGGCCAACCCTTCGCCCGAGAGCTTCTCGGCCGCCAAGGTCGGGCCGAACCCCAGGTACCGCTCACGATACCGGGCCAGGATACGCCTTCGGACCTCCACGTCGGTCTGATGGTTCGAAGGACGCCCACGCGAACGGTGCATTACGCCCCGGTCGCCTTCACGCTCCAAACGCCGCTGAATCCGTCGAACCTGTCGGACCGTTCGCTTCAACAACCGGGCCGCCTCTGCCTGCTTCCGCTTGCCTTCCAGGACGGGCGCCATCACCTTCAGCCAATCCCGCTCACGCTGACTCATCTCGATCCGGTCTCCGTTCATCCGCTCTCCTTCTCAGGAAAGCGGACATTTCGACTTTGGTAAGACCGGACATTACTACTTTGGTACGACATTGGAGGCATCATGGGCTTGATTGACGGGCGGGCGCTCGTTATCTTCATGCAGGATATTATCTTCCGCCGGGCGAGCGGGTTGGGGCACTTGCCGTTCGCCGCGTGCCGTCTGCCGCGACCATCCCGGCAAGGAATGCAGAATGATGAACGGGCTTGCAGGCGTGAACGCCGTGCTTGTTGCGACGGCCTTGTGGGCGATGGGGAGCGCGGCTTCCGCGCAGTCGCCCGCCCCGCAGTCCGCCCTGGCCCCCTCGACCAGGCCCTCGGCCCCCGAGGGACAGATGGATGTCTACGTCAGCGGCACGGCCGGGTACCACACCTATCGCATCCCTTCCCTGATCGTGACAAAAAAAGGGACGATCCTGGCCTTCTGCGAGGGGCGGAAGAACAGCCGCTCCGACACCGGCGACATCGATCTGCTGATGAAGCGCAGCGCCGACGGCGGCAAGACGTGGTCCGACGCCATGCTCGTCTGGAACGACAAGGGGAACACCTGCGGCAACCCCTGCCCCGTGGTGGACCAGGGCACGGGGGTCATCTGGCTGCTGATGACCTGGAACCGCGGCGACGATAACGAGGCGGCCATCAAGGCGGGCACGGGCAAGGACACCCGCCGCGTCTTCGTCTCCAGTTCCGCCGACGACGGGGCGACCTGGACCAGGCCCGTGGACATCACCGCCTCCGTCAAGCACAAGGACTGGCGGTGGTACGCCACCGGCCCGGGCGTGGGCATTCAGCTTCAGCGGGGGCCGCACAAGGGGCGGCT
>VGYL01001114.1 GCA_016872975.1 Planctomycetota bacterium | reverse complement strand
AGAACCACTATGACTGATCAGAACCGACAATTCGATGATTTCGACCGGCACGTTTCCGATCGGCTGCGCGAGGACCTGCGCGGGCTCTTCGGGCCGCCGGGCCCCGTGCCGCCGCAGATCGACAGAACCATCCTGGACGAGGCGCACCGCCGGCTCGCCCGGCCGCGCCGGCTCATCATCCGCCTGCGCTGGGCCGCGGGCATTGCAGCCGCTGCGGCGGTGATCGCCCTCGGCGTGGTCCTATATCACCCCCCCGCCTCTCACAATCATCGATCATCAATTATCGATCATCCATCCGGCGCGGAGGGCCGGGCGGATGTCGATGGCAACGGCTGCGTGGACATCCTCGATGCCTTCCGGCTCGCCCGGAGCATCGAGGCCCGCGGCCCGGCGGACCCACGCTGGGACCTCAACGGCGACGGCCGGGTCGATCGGGCCGACGTGGACCTGATCGCCGCCGCCGCCGTGCGGCTCGCCCCGGGCCCCCTGGCCCACCGTGGCGAGGGCATCCCGCCCTTGCGTACCGAGGCCATCCTGGCCTCGCTCCTCCGTGGCGAGGGCGTCCCGCCCTTGCGTGGCGAGGGCATCTTGCCCTTGCGTCTCGAGGGCATCTTGCCCTTGCGTGTCGCGGGCATCCTGCCCGCGCTGCGAGGGCGAGACGCCCTCGACACAGAAAGACAAGGCCAGGATGGCCTCGGGACGCAAGGGCGGGACGCCCTCGCCACGAATCCGCTGGTGGTCCTTCTCGGTAAGGGAGTCTGACGATGAAAGCGAAACTGATCGCCGTTCTGTTGACTTTGTGTCTCGTTGCCCCCCTGCTCGCCTACGTGCCGGCGCGGGGGTCCAAGGACCCCTCCGGCGCGAAGGTCCGTTTCGCCCCGGTGCACGTCTATCTCGATCCCGCCGGCAAGCCGCTGGCCGCGTACCAGTTCGAGCTCGTTTGTAGTGTGCCCGCAAGGGCATCCGGAGAAGACGTGTCGCGGGCGTCCCGCCCGCGCTTCGAAGGCGAGACGCCTTCGACACAACGCGGCCAAGATGGCCGCGACACAAACGCCTCACGGCGTCACTACGAACCGCCGGTCAAGATCGTCGGCGTCGAGGGCGGCGCGCATCCGGCCTTCCGGGAGGCCCCCTACTACGACCCCGCGGCCCTGATGAACGACCGCATCATCATCGCCGCCTTCCACACCGGCAAGGACCTGCCCTCGGGCCGCACCCGCATCGCCACGATCCACCTGCAAGTCCCCGCCGACGCCGAGCCGCGGTACGAGCTCAAACTCACTGTAGCTGCCGATGCAAACGGAGGGAATCTACCTGCGAAGCTCAATTTGGAGACAGGAGAGACAAAATGAAACCGAAACGCCTGCTGGTCCTGTTTGTTATTGCACTTACCGTAAGCCTCATCCTCTCAGCCATACTCGTGCCGGTTCTGACCAGGCCCAAACCCCAACCGGCATCGGTAGGTGTTGTTTCTGGATGGGCGTCAGGGGGCGCCAGCGCGCCGGCTACTCGAGGCGGCACCCCAGGAGAGAGTGCGCAATATGGGCGCTATGTTGAGGTGTCTGGCGCACCGCAAAGCAACGTTCTACGTGAATATCCGAAAACAGCGCCTCGCCCGAAGTTCGCCGCCGGCATGGGTGAATCGGGCTATGTAATGGGCGACGTGCGTGGGCAGGCAAGTTCCTCCACGGCCGGACAGGCTCAGGTGGCACCAAGTCTTCTGGCAAGTGTGATGGAAGACGAGATCTGGGTGATTGCGAAGGGGGAAGCGCCGCGGGCGCCGGGGGCGGTGTATGAGACGCCGGGGTCGGGGGCGATGCTGGCGCAGATCAAGGAAGAGAAGGTGCCGCTGCCGCTGAAGCATACGGATGTCAAAGGCAAGGTCTGCGGGTATATCGCCACGGTCGAGGTCACGCAGCAGTTCGCGAATCCCTTTAGCGAGAAGATCGAGGCGGTGTATGTGTTCCCGCTGCCGCAGAATGCGGCGGTCAACGAGTTCATCATGGTCATCGGCGAACGGCGGATTCGCGGCATCATCCGCGAGCGGCAGGAGGCCGAGCAGATCTACACCGAGGCCCGCCGGCAGGGCTACGTCGCGTCGCTGCTGACGCAGGAGCGGCCGAACCTCTTCACGCAGAAGGTCGCCAATATCGAGCCGGGCAAGGCGATCGACGTCCATATCAAGTACTTCAGCACGCTCGCCTATGCCGACGGCTGGTACGAGTTCACGTTCCCGATGGTGGTCGGCCCGCGCTTCAACCCGCCGGGCTGCACCGACGGCGTGGGGGCGGTCGGCCGGGGCAAGACCGGCCTGTCCGGTCAGGCGACCGAAGTCCAGTACCTCAAGCCCCACGAACGCAGCGGCCACGATATCGCCCTGGCCCTCGAGATCGACGCGGGCGTCAAGATCGAGGAAATCGCCTGCGCCAGTCACGTCATCGAAAAGAGCCGGCCCGG
>VGYL01001113.1 GCA_016872975.1 Planctomycetota bacterium | reverse complement strand
TTTCGCGTTGGGGAACGCCACGCCCGCGCCACGAAAAGGCTTACGCGGCGCCGACTTCCACCTTGCCCAGAACGGCCAGGGCGGTGGCGACGTTGCCGAAGGGGGCACTGACCGCGAACCCGGCCACACGATCCTGAACCTTGGCCACCAACTCCTGGGCGATCTCGATCCCCAGGGCCCGTCCGTGCTCTTTCGTCGTGGCCTTGCTCATGCGGTCGAGCAGTGCATCGGGGACCACGACGCCGGGGACCTCGTTGGCCATGAACTCGGCGTTCTTGAAGCTGGTGAACGGCCAGATGCCGGCGACAATCGGGATTCGGAATCCCTCGATCGCCTCCAGGAAGCGGAAGAGGCAGTCCGGATCGAACACCGGCTGCGTGACCGCGAACTCGGCCCCGGCCAGGACTTTCTGGCGGAACCGCTCGATCTCGCGCTCCAGGTCGGCCGCCACCGGATTGGCCCCCACCCCGGCGACCAGCGCGGTGGGCGGATCGATGCCGTTGCCGCCGATGTCCAGGCCCCGGTTGAGGTTGTGGACGACGCTGGTCAGGGCAATCGAGTCCATGTCGAAAACGCCGGTCGCACTGGGATACTCGCCCATCTTGGGCGGGTCGCCCGTGATGATCAGCAGATTCCGCACCCCGATCGCGGAGGCACCGAGGATATCGGACTGCATGCCGATCAGGTTCCGGTCCCGGCAGCAGAAATGCAGGATCGTCTCGATGCCGGCCCCCTCCTGGATCCGCACCGCGGTGACCAGAGGCGAGAGCCGGGAACTGGCCCGCGGGCCATCCGGGATGTTGATCGCATCGACGCCGGCCCGGGCGCACTGACCCGCCTTGTCCACGACTGCCTTGACATCGACGCCCCGGGGCGGAGTGATCTCCACCATGGCCACGGGCATGCCCGCGGCCAGCCTGGCCCCGAGGCGCGACCTCGTCTCCAGCGGCTGCGGCTCCTTCACAACGGTCCTGGCTGGGGAGACTGCAACGACCATCGCCGGGGCGGCTCTCTGGGTCGCGGCTTTGCTGATGGAGCGGACCGCCCGCACGATCTCGCGCGTATGGGCGGGCGTCGTGCCGCAACAGCCGCCGATCAGGCGGGCGCCCATCTCGAAGAACCGCTTCGCGTATTCGGCCATGTACTCCGGCGTGCACATGTAAAGCTGCCGGCCCTCGACCTGCCGGGGCATGCCGGCGTTCGGCTGCACGGCAATGGGCTTGTCGGTGACCCGTCGAACCAGCTCCAAGCTGCTGAGCATGCCCGAAGGCCCCACGGAGCAGTTGAGGCCCACTGCGGTCACCGCCTCCTCCCGGGCGATCCGCGCGAGGGCATGGTCGATGCGCTCGCCGTAGATCGTCTCCTGACTCTCGCCGACCGTCATCTGCGCGAGGATCGGCACATCCCCCAGACCGGCGGCGGCCTCGATCGCGATCAGCAACTCTTCGGTATTGGAAAACGTCTCCAGAATCAGCAGGTCCACCCCCGCCTGGACCAGAGCCCGAGCCTGCTCTGCGAAGATCTGCCGGGCCTCCTGCGCCGTTATGGGACCATGGGCCGTCAGCTCGGTTCCCAGCGGTCCCATGGAACCGCCCACCAGGACCGCCTCCCCGGCCGCCTCGCGGGCGATATGGACCCCGACCCGGTTGATCGCCTCGACCTCGGCCGCCAAGCCGAATCTCGACAGCTTCAGCCGGTTGGCCCCGAATGTATTCGTCTCGATGAAATCGACCCCGGTCTCGATGTAACTGCTGTGGACCTTCCTGATGAGGCCCGGATCGCCAAGGTTCAGCTCATCGAAGCAACGGTTCAGAAAGACCCCCTGCTGGTACAACATGGTCCCCATGGCCCCATCGCCGATAAGGACACGCTCGGAGATAAGCTGCTCAAGAGCGGACCGTTTCATGCTGCCGGCCTCCCAACCAGTGAGTATGAATGGTGACTGCGAAAAGAGGCACGATAGCGGCACAGTCGTGCCGATGCAAGCGATTTCCCACGCGCCGGTCAGGATTGCCGGTCTGATAACATGGGGGAGCAACGCGATCTGCCCGGATGCCCCGTCCCATCCGGCGCAATCCCCCATGCCGTCACAACTTAGCTCTTGACTTCAAGATAGGCAAGGTGGTATAATTGAGCAACGGTGGCAATAGTCCCTGTCTTGTGCCTACAATCGTTCTTTTGTATATTGTAGATAAGAGAGTGCGTTTGGGGCCCGAAGCCCCCCCAGACGCGAGGTTGTCCCTTGGGGGTGATTTGTGATGAAGAGAGCTTGGATCATTCTGATACTGGTGTCTGCGGTGTTGCAGTCGGGATGCCGGAGCCCATCCAAGGGGCAGACCGACCGCGAGTTCCAGCCCGCCGGAAATGGCGGGAGGGCCTACTTCTGGGATAAGGACCTGCGGCCGACGGTCGCCAAGCCTCCGGCCTCGCGGTCCAGATCCCGAGCGCCCGCCGCGGCGCCTGC
>VGYL01001112.1 GCA_016872975.1 Planctomycetota bacterium | reverse complement strand
AGAGCCGCCGGATGATGCGAATCCGGTGCAGGATCGGGTTGACGACCAGCACGCATACGATCAGCAACAGGAACGGCAGAACCGGAATCTGGGTGGCGGTGAGGATTCGGGCCTGTTTGCCGCCCAGGTTCTCCATCAGCACCGTGTACCAGGCGAAAGCGCCCGATGCGATGATGCCCAGGAGAATGGAACGCAGAGTTATTCGATTGGGGTTTATGAGATCACCATTTCGTTGGGCTCAGCATTCTTACGATTACATTGAACGACATCGCGATCATTGACGTGATGCCCATGCCGCAGCCGAACCCGGCCGTGATGGTCACCATGTACTTCAGCCACATGTCCTTGTACTTGGGCTTGAAGTGAAACCGCGCGACCAACGCTCCGGCAACGGTGCAGAACATGGCGCCCGGGTTGCTCTGCGCCAGGCCCCAGACCGCGCCGAAGATAAGCATGATCGGCATGCCGAGCGCGGACAGCAGGGCGAACAGGCCGGATCCGGAGAAGAAGCCCCAGAGCGTATAGTCGAGGTGCATGGCCTCAAGGAACTGGGACCCGCCCTCCATGGTGGCCGTGATCATCAGAGCCCACTGGCGCAGACTCAACTCCCACATCATTTCAGTGTAGGGATATGCGGAGGACGGCACGGGCGCCATACGCCAGATCATCTCTGAGGCCATCAGCGATGCGATCAGCACGATCGGAATGGTGAGGAGCAGTGTTTTCACCTGGCTGATGATCTTCGTGCCGGTCAATTCCAGTATCCTGAACCCGACGGTTTCGCTCCCGAGATTCTGGATCGGCATCGGCGCAAACCAGATGTCCGCGCCCTTGTAGCCGGTCATCATGATGGTGAGTTCCCTGAGGTAGGGGATGTTCACGGCCTGGCCGCAGACGCCTTCGAGTTTGGCCGTTGCGTAAGAGATCATGGGCGTATAGACCACGGCATAGAACACCATCATCTTCCATGGATAGGCCGTGCCGATCAGGCTGACGCCGAGGATGATCCAGGATGCGGTGCTCAAGACGTAAATGGCGATCGCGATGAAGACCGAGAAATCACCGCGCGCCTTGTTGTTGGTCAGCAGGATTCGCCATGTCTCCCGTGTGCGTTGCCCGAAAGACGGCCGGTTGGTAATCTCCCTGGCCTTCGGCATCAGGGCATTCCGCACGGTGGTGGTAAGGAATATGACCAACTGGCTGGCCGTGACCGCGAGCGTGAGCCCGATGCCGAACGCCAGGTAGAAGTCAATCTGGTTGGAGAACGAGGTGTCGATAAACCCCATTTCCGGGCGCCATGTGCTCAGGATGCCGAAATGCTGAAGCGCGGGGTTTGCGATCCACGTAAAGATCAAGCCCGCTAGTCCGCCCATGACCCCCCAGAACGGAACGACCATGCCGGAGAGAAAGGCGCCAAGGTTGATGGTCAGGTTAAACGGGACAGCCGGCATCGCCTTGCCGGCCTGGCTGGTGAAGTCGAGAAAGATCATGGGGATAAGTTCCACCCGCTTCGGGAGTATCGCCTCGGTGATCAGCGGCACGCACACGTAGACCAGTCCCCATAGCACCCCTATCATTGCGCCGATCGAAAAGCAGCGCCATCGCCATTTCGACTCTTCTCCGCCTTCGGTGGACAGGGCCATGATGCCGGCCGCGCCGACGGGCGCAAACGGGAACGGCAGTTTCTCGACGTCGCTGGTGACGCGGTAGAGGACATAGCCGAGTCCGTAGTTGTTGATGCGGCTGACCAGGAGCCCGAACATGGACAAGGCCATGACCGGCAGCCAGGCCTTCGTCAGCAGCGTACGGCCCGCCGCCTGGATGGCCGCGGCGTTCGGGAATGCCCAGCCCGGCAGCTCGGCCGCCAGGCCAAGGCCCTGAACGTAGTCCGACTGCGCCACAAACTGCTTCCAGAGGAACCCTGCAAACGGGTCGGCGAGCGCCGCGCCGGTCATGAAATGCAGCGTGTACAGTTCCTGTGACTTGAGGTTGGTGAATGAGCGCTTGGCGATCTCGGCGAAGAGAATGATCATCACCCATCGCATCGCGCCGCTGATTCCGCCGTCCTGCCCGATGACCAGTCCCAGGTAGTCTGTGGCGGGATTGACGAAGAAGCCCAGGAACAGCGCGCCGACGACGGTCTTCCACGTAAAGCCGTCGGCGAACTCCGTCGCCGGCGGCGCCGTCATGATGTTGCGATACTCGCGCAGTTCCTTGTCGTCAACAAAAGACATATCTAGACCTCGAAAAGCCTGCGTCCGGCGTCCACATACTCCTGATGACGCGCCGGATCCATGTTTCTCCAGCGCAGAAGGGCCTTACGGAAACGTTCCAGCATCGGTTGGTTGACAGCCGCCCAGCTCGAGTCCTGTCCCGATTCCCGCTGGATATCCAGGGTCATTTCGTAGCTTTCAAGGGCCGGCACGAACTGCGCCTTTACATCCATCGACTGGGTGACCCCGAGATCGA
>VGYL01001111.1 GCA_016872975.1 Planctomycetota bacterium | reverse complement strand
CCGTGCGGAAAGGTTCGGGGGTGACAAGTCCCGGCACGCGCGGCGAAATGCCGGGCCCGGGGTTGACAAGACCGGCAAGAAGAGTAACATGCGGAGCGCATGGAGTACCAGTAACAGTGCAGTTCTGAAAAAATGGGAGGTCCCAACCATGAGAACGGTGTTGGTAGGTGGATTGTTGGTCATGTTGGCGGCGGCCGGTTGTGCATCCAGCCGGGCCGAGAGCCAGGCCGTGGCGGGCTACAACTTCGCGAACATCGACAGGATCGCGATCGTCGAGGTGACCGGTCGAATCTATGGAGAGGCCGTCAAGAACCAGATCAGCAATCTCTTCACGATCGAGCTGATGAAGAAGGGCTACAAGTTCATCGAGCGCAAAGACATCAAGACCCTGCTGAAAGAGCAGCAGTTCCAGGCTTCGGACGTAACGTCGGACGTAGGGGCGGCCCGCATTGGCAAAGTTCTGAACGTGCCGGCTGTCATGCTCATCGACATTCCCAAGTATGGGGGCGGCAAGATGGAGATGTCGGCGAAGATCGTGGACGTGGAGGACGCGACGATCCTCTGGATTGGGACAGGCTCCGGCAGCACGGGTAAGAGCCTCTCCACTCTCGTGGGCGCGGCTGCCGGCGCCGCCCTCGGAGCCGCCGTCGCCGGCGGGAGTTCCGGCGATCGCGTCATTGGCGGCGTGATCGGCGGTGTCGCCGGCGGCGTGGCGGGCAACGTCCTGGCCCCGGAGCAGGAGGCGGTGGTCAAGAAAGTCATCGCCAAGATCGTGGAAAGCCTGCCATCCCGGGTCCCGCAACCGGTGAAATCGCGCCGGTAGCCGACCAACGCTTCCCGCCTCTGTACCATCTCAGGGCCAAAGGTCACGTCGATCTTCGGCCCTGTTCGTATCCAGCGGAATATCTGAAACAGCAACCGACAAGGGAGGTGGCAAAAATGAACAGACGGGAGTTCCTCGCAACCAGTGTCGCAGGCTGGACCACAACCGGGATGGCCGGCAGTTCCGCCCAGGCCGGCAGTGCGGCCCGACAACAGTTCTTCGAATGGCGGCAGTATCATCTGCGCACGGGAGCGAACCGCAACGCGGTGGGCGACTTCCTCAAGAACGTCGGCATCGCGGCCTACAACCGGATCGGCGTCAAGCCGGTGGGTGTGTTCACGCCGGTCTATGGGCCCAGCAAGCCGACGCTTCATGTCCTGCTGGTACACGATTCGCTGGAGACCGTGGTGAACGCCGAAGCGAGGCTCCTGGAGGACAGCCAGGTGCGGGAAAAGGGCGCCTCCTTCCTCAATGCCAGCCTGTCCGAGCCGGCCTACGTGCGGATGGAGAGCTCCCTGATGGTGGCGTTCAGTCACCTGCCGAAGCTCGAAGTGCCGACGCTCAAGAGCCGGATTTTCGAGCTGCGGATCTACGAGAGCCACGGCGCCAAGGCGGGCAAGAAGAAGGTCGAGATGTTCAACGAAGGCGGCGAGATCGCCATCTTCAAGAAGACCGGGCTGACGCCGGTCCTCTTCGGGGAAACGATTATCGGGCCCAGCATGCCGAACCTGACGTACATGCTGGTGTTCCAGGACATGGCCGACCGCGATCAGCGCTGGCAGGTCTTCCGCGACGACCCGGACTGGAAGAAGCTCAGCGCCGATCCGGCCTATAAAGACACGGTCTCGAACATCACCGACATCATTCTGCGGCCGACGGATTACTCCCAAATATGAGGGCTTCGCCCTCTTGGCGAAACCGCCCGGTCCGTTCGTAGTGACCCCGTGAGGCGTTCCTCCGTAGCATAGGCGTGCCGCCCATGACTTCGAATCACGGACCGAACTTGGCGTTGTGCGGGCGGGGAATGGCGGTGCCAGGATATGCCCTGACGGGCACACTACAAACCCGGCTGTTCGCCGGGACAGAAGGGCAGCGGCTCGTGGAATTGCATGGCGATGCGCCGCAGGGCGCTGTTGACGCCTTCCACACGGCAGATGTGACCGGAGCGGATGAAATCTACCACGTCGAAGGATTCATCCGGGCCGTAGCGAGGGATGCTGAAGCGGGCCGTGACGTGCTGGCCCGGATGCGGACAGCGCTCGTCCGCGTAGCAGGTGAAGGCCGCCCCCCGGCTGGAGACGTCCGTCATCTGCCCTTGGGAGAGCTCGCCCTCGAAGTTCTCGGCAAACCAGACCGGCCAGTTGTAGGAAAGCCGTCGCTCCACTCGCCGTTCACCTGTCGTGTGCATGTGCCTCGTCCTTGTACAATCCGATGTTCATTGCGGCCCCGTGCCAGACACATCGACGGCTCGCCCGTCCGACTTTACGAACGCGGCGGGGAAAAAGAGGTATGGGCAAGAATGACGTCAGGAGTGAGCCGCCCGGGATTGGGGACGGATGCTGCGCACCGGTCTTGGCGGCGCCGGGTGGCATCGCCAAGGCCTCGGGCCTTGACGATGGTCCTGCGGACGCAGAAGAAGATCAAGGAG
>VGYL01001110.1 GCA_016872975.1 Planctomycetota bacterium | reverse complement strand
GGAAAAGGACCTTACGCCAGACTACTTGGAAAGAAGATGCTGCACCAGATGCTGTGGACGAGTGGCTCAATTTATCTGAGCAGAGATGGGTCAATATTTCCGAGCGCCATGGGCATGATCGTCCAGTCGGTTTCCGGGCGGAAGTCGTCCGCATACCGGGCAACGACTCCCGGCATGTCGAGGCAAAACCGCCCCTTCGGTGCCGCAAACGGGAAGGCGTAGAACACCGTCTCATTTGAGCCGCTCCTGCCCGGCGCCTTGGTGAACGAGTTTTCGATTTCCAGGCGATTCAGCCCGGCGTAAAGCGTGTAGCGACTCGATAGCGCCGGGAAAATACCCGTCGGTTCGGCCTGCACTTCGAGCGTCGCCTCGAGCGAGCCGCGCGGCGCCGAGCGTATCGTCGCTCGACGCGGCGACGCTGGCTGCCAGGCGTCGTTCATGAAGATAAACTGGTTGCCTCGATGCGGCGAGTTTAAGTCGAGCATTTCCTTGCCCGTATGCCGATCGACGAGGCTTGCCATTGTCCCATCGGCGGCCAGCACGAGCCGTAAGAACTCGTTTTCCAGGGCCGTCGAGGCGGGTTCGTCGGCCACCGCCGCCGGCGCCTCGGCCGCGGCGGCCTGTTCGATGCGGTAGGTGCGGTAGCCCAAGGCTGGCACGTCGTCGGCGCGGAATCGCAGCACCATGCCGCCGGCCGCCCAGCCGCGTTCGCTCAGCGCCGGCCGGCCGGTCTGCACGTCGACGACCGCCAACCGCCCCTGGGCCAGCTTGCCTTCGAGGCGGATTTCCGCAATATCGCTCACCGGGAAAGAAAGCGAGTTGAACACCGCGACGCGGTTTTCGCCGTGGTTGGGGATCTCAGCGGCGAATGCCCTCAACGCCTCGTCGAGCGCCAGCCGGGCCGCGGCGCCTGCCTGCTCGGCCAAGGCGATCTTCCAGGCGTACATCCGCCGGCCCTCGGGCCCGGGGCCATCGCGCATGCCGAAACTGTGCTCGTGGTAGAGCAATTGCTTTTGCCACGCCTGGAACAACGATTCGGCCGGATAGGGCCGGCCGAACCGCAAGGCGGCCAATGCCGCCAGCGATTCGCCCGCCGTGAGCCAGTGGTCGGTGCGCCGCACCACCGCGCCAGGCTTCACCGCGTTGCCTTCGACGAGGTCGTAGGAAATGCCCCACCCTCCCGACACTCCGTCGGGCACCTGGGCCGAGAACCGCGATTCGATGTACTCGAAGAACTCCTCGACGGTCGACATCCGCAGTTGCACGCCGGGGTGGCTCGTGTTCCAACTGCGAATGAAGTCGCAGTTGCTGCGGTTGGGCAGTCCTCGATCGCCTTCCGAGCCAAACATCGGAAAAGCGTCGAACGGCCACTTGCCTGCCGCTGCGAGCTTCTCGTATCGCTCGACCTGCCGCATGACGATCGTTTCGGTGAGGCTTTCGCTCGGCCGTCCTTCGCCGGCGCCCCCGGTCATCACCGAGTAGCCGTCGTGGTAGAAGCAGAGCACCTTGCGGCCGTCGGGGGCGGTCCAGCGGAACAGCGGGCCCGCTTCCACCTGAAACACGTTGCGGCTGTAAGGGCTGCTGTAATACGTGCCCTTGAGCAAGTACTTGATGCCGCTTTCGGCCAGGCCCGTAGCCATTCCCCAACCGATCGTGGGGACATCGGCCTGGACCGCTGCCACCGATTGGCGGAAGCCCTGGTTCTCCAGCCGGCGGCCGTAAGCAGCCATGCGCAAGAGTTGTTCGTTCGTCAGGTATAGTGTATGGAGGCCGACATAGATTGGGCTGTAGGAGAACTCGCCGGCGTTCACCAACTGGCGGACCTCGTCCATCCGCCCGGGCAGGAACTTCTCGAACTGTTCGATCTGCCAGGTCGCGTCGAAGGTCCACTTGAAGCGGGCCTCGAGGGGGTGCGATTGGGACAGTCTGCGCACAAGCAACGCTCGCAACGTGCCCACGTTCTCGAAGTCTTCAATCGAGTCAGGGTAACCCTGCTGCAACGCATCGTGGGGAAGGTGGTTGAAGCCCACGTCGAGGTGCCTGTTGGGCATGCAAAACACTTTCCAATCCTTGCCCTCGACGAGCGCGGGGCCGATGAAACACGTGAGCACGGCGACTGAATGCAAAACCCTCATGTTCTACTCCTTGGGAGTTCACGTAACTGATGTCGAACGGATCGGAAGACGGCGCTACGAGCATTGTACCCTGCAATCTGACTGACGCATGATCCCCCCATTACCTCCCGGCTGTCGGAGAGCGGCAGTTCAGGTACAGGACCGCATCGCCCTGAAAAGGAGCCTTGAGACGCTGTTGCTTGCCACCTTCCATACCGCTAGCAACGCTGTGGCAGGTGCGCGCCCTGGTCCTAAGACTCACATTATCTGACACTATTCCGGGTAGGTTGTCTCAGATTAACTGACCCCGCTACCCCGCCGCTTACCCCGCCCGTCTACCCCGCCCCAAGTTCGGAACG
>VGYL01001109.1 GCA_016872975.1 Planctomycetota bacterium | reverse complement strand
CCGCGCAGCGGCTTCGCGACTCGCAGTGACATACAGCGGCATATGTCCTTGCGAGCGAAGCGAAGTAATCTCTGAGCCGGCATTTGTGGGACCAGGACCGCGGCAGGACAGCGATCCGCAAAGGAATGGGGAGACATATGGCGCAAACGGGCAGTGTTTCACAAAACCGTCGTCCGGAGTTGGCGCGGCGGCAGGATGTGGACTGGCTGCGGGTCCTCGGGATGATGATGGTCTTTCTCTTCCATGGCGCCCGCTTCTTCGACACCGGCGGCTGGCACGTCAAGAGTCCGCGCACGAGCGACGGGCTGCAAATCGTCATCATCTTCGTCGTGCAGTGGATGATGCCGCTGTTCTTCATTCTGTCCGGGATCGGGATCTATCACGCCCTGGCGCATCAGAGGTGGCCGCAGTATCTGGTGTCACGCTGCCAGCGGCTGGCCGTCCCGCTGCTGTTCGGCATCTTCGTCATCATCGCGCCGTGGCAGGTCTACCTGGAGCGGGTCAGCCGCAACGAATACTCCGGCTCCTTCTGGCGCTGGTACCCGCACTACTTCGATGGTTGGTACGGCCTCGGCGGCAACTTCGCCTGGATGGGCATCCACCTGTGGTATCTGGAGTTCCTGTTCGTCTTTTCCCTCCTCACGCTGCCGCTGTTTCTGTACCTGCAATCGGCTGCCGGGGTGCATCAACTCGAGCGGCTGGCCCGTTTCCTGGCCAGGCCGGGAGCCATCTTCCTGTGCGCGCTGCCTCTGGCCGCGGCGGAATTCCTCGCGAGCATCCCGGCCATCAGCGAAAGCCTCTTCGGCAACGAAGGCTTCGGCGGCTGGAGCACGCTGCCTTACCTGACGCTGCTGATCCTCGGCTATCTTCTCGCCGCCGGCCCGGGGCTGACCGACGCCATGGAACGGCACCGCCACCTTGGCTTGATCACGGGTGCCGTTACATTCATCCTCGGCTACTTCCTCTACCAGGCGACGGAGTCCTGGACGTGGCTGCCGCGGGAGCTGATGATGTCCTGCCTGCGCGGCATCCTGTGCTGGTCCTGGCTCATCGCGATCTGCGGATATGCCGGCCGGCACCTGCGGTTCAGCAACGCCTTTCTGAAATACGCCAACGAAGCCGTCCTGCCCTTCTACATCCTGCACCAGACGATCATTCTGACCATCGGCTACTACGTCCTGCGCCTGGATACCCATCTCTGGATCGAGTACCTGATCATCGCGCTGGGCTCCTTGGTCGTCATCATGGCCTTGTACGAAGGACTCATCCGCAGGATCAACCTCCTGCGTTTTCTCTTTGGCATGAAAATGCGACGTCACCCATTACCCGTGCCCCGGCCGCAACCGTTGCCGTCGGCGTGAGTCACACTTGGGTGATCTGTCTGATCCGTACCATTGGGTCGTACCCGTTGCCATCGGCTTGAATCAAACTTGGAGGACCGCAATGAACCGCAGAACTTTCATCAAGACCGTGCCGGCACTTGCCGTGCTGGCGGGCACCTCGTCCGCCCCCGCCCAGGACCTGCAACCGATCGCCCTGCCCAAGCCCGAAGCCGACGGCGGCAAGTCCGTCCTGGCGGCCCTGCAGGAGCGCCGGACGAATCGCAGCATCCGCGCCGACAAGCTGCCGCCGCAGATGTTATCGAACCTTCTGTGGGCCGCGTTCGGCGTCAACCGCCCGAAGGGGAACTTCGGCAAGCCCGGCCGGACCGCCGCCTCCGCCAGCAACTCGCAGGAGATCGATCTCTACGTCGCCCTGCCGGAAGGTGTCTACCTCTACGAAGCGATCCCCCACCGCCTGACGCCGGTCGTCGCGGGGGACTTCCGCGCCCGCTCCGGCCGCGGCGCCGCCGCCAACGCCCCCGTGAACATCTTCTACGTGGTCGATCTCACTCGCTACGTGCTCGAAGGCAACCCGGACCGCCGGATCAACGATCCGGAAATTCAGAAGTCCTATTATTACTGTGCCGTGGGCCTGATCGCCCAAAACGTCTACCTGTTCGCCGCCTCCCAGGGCTTGGCCGCCTGGTTCCACAACTGCGACAAGACCAACACCCCCAAGGAGTTCAAATTGCGTCCCGAACAGCGCGTCCTCTTCGCCCAGACCGTCGGCTATCCGGCCTGATCCACGGCCTGGAAAGATGGCGCCGTGGGCGACTCTGTCCTGAGGCTTTCCGACTCTTGGCGGGATTTGTGGAAATCGCATGACTTACCGGGCGGAATGTGTTACAAACAGTGGAGCAAGTGCTGATCGGCCGGATGCGAGAGCGCTGCGTTTGGGTAACTCATGAGCATGGAATGCCTGGATAAGGAGATCACATTGGGCAAAAACCACTACAGCCATGGAAAACGCATGAGAGAGCTGGCAAAGAAACAGAAGGCAGAGGAAAAGAAGGAACGCAAGCTGGCCCGACAGAATGCGCAGCCCGAGGAGAATGCGGACATGCCCGCAGAGGCATCTGCGGACACGCCGGCG
>VGYL01001108.1 GCA_016872975.1 Planctomycetota bacterium | reverse complement strand
CAGGCCGCCGACCCGGTGCTGGTACCGGCCCGTCAGCAGGGCCGTCCGCGTGGGCGAGCACTCCGGACCATTGGAGTAGAAGCTCGTGAAGCGCACCCCTTCGGCCGCGATCCGGTCGATGTGGGGCGTGCGGATGTCCGGGCAGCCGTAACAGCCGAGGTCCCCGTAGCCCAGATCATCCGCCAGGATCAGCACAACGTTGGGACGGGAACTCTTCGTGGCACGGGTCGTCTGGCACCCCCCGAGGCCCACGGCACCCGCGAGCAGACCCCCTGCATAAGCCATGAACCGACGGCGCGAAATATCCTGCCTCATTGACGTGCCCTTTCTATTTCAATGCTCGGGTGCCATACGCAAACTTGTTTGCCGGTGTCCTTCCGTTTATAATGGATCCCGGCGTCCATGGCAAATGTGTGACACGATTCTCTGTCCGGAGGACAACTATGAGCAGCACAATGAAACGACGCACGTTCCTGAAGCACAGCGCCGGCGCGGCTCTCGGCACGTTGGGCCTGCCCCTGTTCGTTCCCGCCGGCGCCCTGGGCAAAGCGGGCCGCGCCGCTCCGAGCGAGCGGATCACGCTGGCCTCCATCGGCGTCGGCGGCATGGGCACCAGCAACATGCGGGCCTTTCTGGCCCAGCCCGAGGTCCAGGTGGTGGCGGTCTGCGACGTGGTCGAGGCCAGTGAAGAGTACGGACACTGGTACAAGCGCGGCTGGAACGGCGCGTGGTTCGGCCGCGAGCCGGCCCGCAAGATCGTCGAAGAAGACTATGCTCGGAAGAACCCGTCGGGCAGCTATAAAGGCTGCGACGCTTACGTGGATTTCCGCGCGATCATCGCCCGCCGGGATATTGACGCCGTCTGCATCACGACCCCGGACCACTGGCACGCGATTCCCGCGATCCTGGCCGCCAAGGCCGGCAAGGACGTCTACTGCGAGAAGCCCCTGAGCCTGACGGTCGCGGAGGGCCGCGCCATGGTGGAGGCCGCACAACGGTACAACATCGTCTTTCAAACCGGCACGCAGCGGCGCTCGAGCGACCAGTACCGGCATATCTGCGAGCTGGTCCGCAACGGCCGCATCGGTCAACTGAAGCGGGTCACTTCCTCCATCGGAGGCAACAACAAGCAGGCGCCGCCCAGCGACTGGCAGCCGATGCCGGTCCCCCAGTGGCTCGATTATGACATGTGGCTGGGGCCGGCCCCCTGGGCCCCCTACCACAAGGACCGCTGCCTTTATACCTTCCGCTTCCTGCTCGATTACTCGGGCGGCCAGACCACGAATCTCGGCGCCCACGTCATCGACGTGATCCAGTGGGCCAACGGCACCGATACCACCGGCCCGGTCGAATTCGAGGACATGGGCAGCGAGTGGCCCACCGACGGCCTGTTCACCACCGCGACCAAGGTGAGCTTCCGCGCCCGCTATGCCAACGGCGTCGAGCTCACCTGTCAGACGCAAAAAGGCGAGTTCTGGCGTTTCGAGGGAACCGAAGGCTGGATCGAGGTGCAGGACAACAAGTGGACCGGTTCCCCGGAGTCCCTCAAGACCACGACCATCGGTCCCAACGAGATCCACCTGTACAAGAGCAATGACCACCATCGCAACTTCGTCGATTGCATCAAGAGCCGCCAGATCACGGCGGCCCCGGCGGAGATCGGCCACCGCTCGACCTCGATCTGCCTGCTCGGCAATATCGCGATGCAACTGGGCCGCAAGCTCCACTGGGACCCGGCCGCCGAGCGGTTCACTAACAGTGACGAGGCGAACGAGATGCTCCACAAGCCCCTGCGAAACCCTTGGCACCTATAGAGGTCGGACGTAACCGGGCACAAAGAACTAGCGGAAGCCAGCATTTCTGGACGCCGCAAGGAGATACGCAATGAACGATCAAATAACCGTCGATCCCCGTATCTGCAATGGCAAGCCGGTCCTCGCCGGCACGCGCATTCCGGTCACCGTGGTGTTGGATCAACTCGCCGAGACGGGGTCCGTGCAAGAGGTGCTGCGCCGATATCCGGAACTCTCGCCCGAACAGGTCAAGGCGGCCTTGCAGTACTGCCATGCCCTGATCGATCATATGGAGCTCGAGCCCGAAGCGGCATAAGAGATACAGCATGCGTCTCTTTCTGGACCAGATGATTGATCGCGACGTAGCGGAGGCCCTGCGGGCAACAGGCCATGACGTCGAGTCTGCCGCACATGCGGGTCTGGCACGGGCGGATGACCTGGAGATCCTGGAATATTGTACGAAGCAGGATCGCGTGCTCGTCACACTGGACGAACATTTTGGCAATTGGACCGTGGTAAAGCTAACCGCACATGCCGGGGTCATCCGGCTCAAGGTCCATCCAACCGGTTCGCGAAATATCGCGAATACGGTCGTACCTCATGATATTGGTAAGACTTTCTTGCGAAAACGACAATCCAAGGCCGATTCTTGTACGGCATTGCGTTCCTCAGCCCAGATGTCA
>VGYL01001107.1 GCA_016872975.1 Planctomycetota bacterium | reverse complement strand
TCTTCTTGCAGGGGCAGGTCCCGGTGCCTGCGCCTGCCCTGCCGGCGGTGGTTGCCGCCAGTGACGGTTTTTCAATAACGACCCGGTAAGGGGCCAAAAGGAAGCCACAGAGGTCACAGAGAACACAGAGAGAAGAAGATCCCCAGGGGCGAAGGTGAGAAGATGAGGGGGGAGAACGCCCGGCCCTCCAACCCTCTGGACTTCCTACCTTCTTGCCCTCTGGCCTGGGCTCTTCTCTGTGACCTCTGGGTCCTCTGTGGCCCAGATTCCTGTCTAGCCTTTGAGCAGATCATCGTTCTTTAACGACGAGTCACGCCTATGACCCGAATCTGCCGCAGCAAGACAAGGCCAATTCGAGGGGAGTTTCAAGTTTGAAGTGTCAAGCGTTAAGCAAGAGAAGCCCGTGGTCAGGATAGCCCACCATTTCAGTATTCTATTATTCCACCATTCCAGTCCGATGCGTTCGTGCGAAACAAACCCAATTTCCGGACAGGCCGAGCGAAGGATAACTGCGGCTGGGAACAGGAGTTATGATGGATAGAACCTGCAATGGCCCTCGGAAAAACAAAGCCAAATGGCAGTTGTCAGTGGTCAGTAGTCGGTGGTCGGTTGGGCGGAACAAAGCCAATGTCAAGAGGAGTTTCAAGTTTGAAGTGGCAAGTGTCAAGCTGGAGAAGCCGCCGGTCGGGACTCCGAGATTGCCTGCCCTTCCGTCGTAGAGCAGCCTTCGGCCGCAACTGAAAAGGATAGAAAGGAAAATGGCAGAAAGGAAAATGGGGAGAACCGAACCCAATGTGTTCCGGGGGACGTATCGTCGCAGCCCGGCGGGGCCGGCATGTCGACCGAGCAGGCGACGATCGCCGAGTATTGCGGCGTGCCCCTGCCCGACCGCCTGCTCGACGGCAAGAGCATCGTCGCGATGATCGAATCCGCCGAGGCGAAATCGCCGCACGAGGTCCTGCATTGGGAGACGGGCAAACACTGGGCCATCCGCGAGGGCGATTGGAAGCTGGTCCACAACGGCCCGGCCACCGACCAGAACGGCCGGAAGATCCCCCAGGTCGCGGACTTCCTGAGCCATCTCGGCGAAGATGTCACGGAGACAAAGAATCTCGCGGACCAACATCCGGAGATCGTCGCGAGGCTTACCAACCGGCATCAGCAGTGGGCCAAGGAGGTCCAGCGGCAGTAGGGCCACCATCGTGAGAGGGTGTGTGGAGAGAGTGGCATCGTCAAGGCCGGTAGGCCTTGGCGATGGTCCGGCGCACGGGAAATCCGCCATCGCCAAGCTCCGAAGACTCCGCTTGACGATGCCACCCAGAGAAGGCTGGCTTCTCACACACCCTCTGATAACGCGTGGGAAAAGTGGCACGGGCATCCTGCCCGTGGGTTTTTGGTGGCATCGGCATCCTGCCGATGATTCATGGGCTGGAAGCCCATGCCACGTTGAACCGGGTTTTCGGACACGTTCTGAGAGGGGAAGATCGAAGGCGGTCCCGATCAAAGTAGGTGCGTCGATGCTCGATGAACCCCTGTGGCAGCTCTCACCAGTCGCGCGGCAGGTTGGACAAGAACCCGCACAGATAACTCCTGGCGTCACCAAGTGTCACGGATTTGCCCGTGCCGCCGTGGACAAGCGTGTTCCTGAAGCCACGCACAGATTGGGCTCGGGTGCGATGATCGACCGCGATGTTACACCGCAGGGCGATCCGGTCCATCAGGCGGTTCACCGCCGGGTGGCTTCGCCTGGCCGCGGCACGCCGCCAGAACTCACGCAGCGCCATTTCAATGATGGCGAACATCCGCACGAGATAAGTACGCTCGAGGTCATCATGGCAGGCATGGATATCGCGCAGGCGGGAATTGCCGGTCGGCGGGATGAGGGATGGATCAGACCGGCATACTTCCAGAAAGTACGCCGTAGCCGCCCTTCCCGCTTCACACATGCTCTCGCAGGACCTGATCTGCCGGATAATCTCGTCCGTCTTCATGCGGCGGAGGTCAAGGCTTTGACAAGGTTAATGAAGGATTGCTCACTCCACGGCTCGGGCCATTCAATGCGGGAGTCCGTCTTGATCTTCCATTCGCCATCGACCAGAATCAGCAGCAGCCGATTGAGGGACGGGAACGACTCGATATCCACGCGTCCCTGCGCCCCGATGATGTTGCACCCGATCGGCTCCACCACAATCTTGCCGCTCGGAGCTTGGATGAACAGGGTAGGCACAGTGTACTTGCCGACATCGTCCTCCTCGATGGTCTTTTCGTGCTCATCCACGAACCAGCGGCGCCGCTCGGCCCAGGTCTTGATGGAGTCCATGAGCTCTCGGAGCTTCACGAGCCAGTCGTCCCGCCGGCGCTCCCAATCGATCCGTGCCGCGACTCGATTCGCCGATTTCTTTGCCATGACAACCTCTCAAAACCATCATCTCTGCCGCAGGTCTGAAGCATACCAGCCGGTCTTGCTGTCGTCAATGGGC
>VGYL01001106.1 GCA_016872975.1 Planctomycetota bacterium | reverse complement strand
ACCGGAGTCAACGCCAACGCCCTGACGGTCGTGCGCGGCTATGCCGGGACAACTCCGGAGAATCTGGCGGACAACCAGGTCCTCACCATCCTGGGCAACGCCGCCCTGGAGGGCGCGGACAAGCCGGCGGCGCGCTTCACGAACCGCGTGCGCTGCGCCAACTACACGCAGATCTTCACCGCCGCGGTCGAGGTCAGCGGCAGCGACCTGGTCGCCCGCCAGCTCGGCCTGGCCGACGAGATGGAGCACCAGAAGCTGGCCCGCCTGCGCGAGCTGCTGCGGGACCTGGAGAGCACCGTCCTCAACGGCGGCCAGCCTGCCGGCGATCCGCAGGGCGGCGACACCGCCCGCCGGACCATGAAGGGCATCATCCAGCATCTGGCGACCAACATTTTCCGCACCGGCGACAGCGGCTTCCCCGCCGGCAACGATCTCGACGAGGCCAAGATCAACTACGCCCTGCGCCGCATCTGGGAGAACAGCAGCGCCCACATCGACCTGATCGTGGTCGGCGGCTTCCAGAAGCGCCGGATCAACACCTTCTGCTCCGACAGCCGCCGCTACGCGCCGACGGACACCACGTTCCGCGACCGGATCAGCGAGTACGAGAGCGACTTCGGGGTCTGCCGGATCGTGACGACGCGCTGGATGCCGCACGATGTCGTGCTGCTGCTGGATTCGTCCCGGATCGGCGTGTTGCCGTTGACCGGCCGCAGCTTCCACTTCAAGCCGCTGGCCAGCGCCGGCGACTACGAGTGCGGCGAGCTGATCGGCGAGTACACGCTCGAATTGCGCAACGAAGCCGCTCACGGCCTGATTCGCGACTTGAGCATCAGTTGACGACACCGCCCCGGCGGCCAGATCGATCCCGTGATCCGTGACCCGTGCCTCGGGTCACGGGTCACGGGTCACGGCCGCAGCCGGGCCCTGCTTCTTGACCGGATTGACTTCATTGACCTCGTCGACCGCATTGTCATTGGGGTCAATGAAGTCAATGAGGTCAATCCGGTCCTTTCAACTGTCAAGGAGATCGCCATGCTTCCGTTTTCCAACGACGTGGACATTCTGAAGTACGAGCCGGCGCTGTTTGGAGAATTGCACTTGCCCTCGCAAGTGCTGATCCGCGGGACCAAAGCCGTACTGAGCGGCACGACCCTCACGGCCGCGGACGCGGATTTCCTTGCGGCCCGGGTCCAGGCGGGCGGCGTCATCTCGCTGCGGTCCGCCGACGGGTCTCTGGATGGGGCCTTCGAGATCGTCTCCGTCGACTCGGCCACGGAGCTGACGGCGTCGGTGGTCCGCCCGGATGCCGCCGACCCGGCCGTGGCCCCGCCGGCGGGCGGCAATCTCTCCTATCGCGTGACCACGTACCAGCCGCAGGCCCAGGAGGCCGCCCTGGAACTGACCGCGTACTTCGGCATCCGGCCGGGCCATCCCGCCGGCGAGATCGGCATCGAAGACCTGCTGGACACCCAAGGCCTGCGCCGGGCCTCGGTCCTCGGCGTTCTCTCCCGCGTCTATGCGAACTGGTCCAACGGGCGAAAAGACGAGTGCTTCTGGAACAAGAGCCTGCACTACCGCCGGCTTTTCGAGAAAGCGCGACAACGGTGCCGTCTGACCGTGGCCCTGGGCGTGGACGGCACGGCCGAGGTCTCCCGGGTTGGGGGCGCGATCCGGCTGGTGCGCGATTGACAGACGAAAGGGGCAACCATGGGCGTGACGTTGGATGGACAGGCGGTCTTCGACGAGCAGGAACTGACCCTCGCGGTCCGCAGTCCGAGCCGGGCGTCGCTGCAACGCAGTGTCGCCGGACTGGATGGCGTGCTGAGCATCGACCTGGGCGCACGACCGCGCCAGGTCCGCCAGACCGGCGTCCTGCGCGCCGCCGGCCGGGCCGCCCTGAACGCACGGCTCGAAGCCATCGCCGCCTTTCTCGATGGGCGGACGCATACGCTCACGACCGCCGACGGACGCACGTACCGCAACCTCCGCCTGGACAGCTTCCAGCCCCTTCAGGAGCGCACCGGCGGGCCGGGAATCGTGGTCGAGTATGAAATCGTGTACACCCAACTGGGAGAGTAATCGCCATGTCTTTCGTTCGCACGGGGATCGAGAACGTTCGGGTATCGGTTCTGCCCGACGGGGTCGCCGCCGATGGCCAGGGGGCAACGATATCCCGGGCCGCCCTGGTGACCTGGCGTTCGTCCCGGACCGGAATGTGCCATCAGGTCTATACCAACGGGCGCTTCGCCGGGGCCACGCTCGACGCCGAGCAGAGACAACTGGTGATCCACGCCCCCAGTTCCTTCGCGTCGGCGGTGCGCGTCGAGGTGGTGGCTGTCGCGCCGCAGGAGGCCCACCTCGATTTCAGCGGCGTGCTGGGGCAAGTCGCCGCCGGCAGCGGACGTGTCCGACTGGTCCTCCTGCGCAGCCAGGCCCTGCCGCTGGCCGCGACGGCCAACATCTACTGCGACCACGGCACG
>VGYL01001105.1 GCA_016872975.1 Planctomycetota bacterium | reverse complement strand
CTGGAGCGGAGGGAACCTGTATCCGCAAATCTTTGAAGCAGCGGCATGTGCCGGGTTGGATGTGAACAGCGACTGGAAGAACCCCGAGACCCAGACAACCGATATCAGTCTGGTAGGCATCCACCCATGGCGACCGGCCGGCGGAACATCGGGCGATGATTTTTTGCTGCTCTCCAGCCACGACCCCTCCGGAAACGTCATTTTTCTACCCGAAGGAATATATGATGAGACCGATTTCGCATCCAGACGGCGCTCGGAAGATGCCGGAGGTGACAGCGCCTACTTTGAGTACTTAAAGGAGCAATTCAACAATTCGCTCGCAGCAGCAGATGCGGAGAAAATCAACGTCTTTCATTTCACTGTGCATGCTGGTGAATTCCGCGGAGACCCTACGCATCCCTTTGAGGAGATCGAGCGTTTTCTAACCGAAGTGGTGGATCCAGCCGTGGCCGCGGGTAAAGTACGCTGGGCAACTTTTAGCGAGATGGCAGATGCCTATGCAACCTGGGAAGTTGTACACCCCGGTGAAGACCCTCGCTAGCATCCAATTTCCCCTTCAGGAATTATCAGTCATTGGGGTCTGGATGACTCTATCAGGTCAGCTGGTGAGACTGCTGCGTAAACGCGAATAAGCGTATTCTTTATTTTTCAGGATAGCCAACCAGCGGCTTACCTTGCGGCGCATCTACCTGACGCATGAACATCAGCGCGCCATGACGGCCGTCGTACAGGATGGTGCGCACCAACCGCCCACCTCGATCATCGGTCCCGCCGCCGTGGCCAGACAAGGGCGCCTTTCGCCATGGTCAGTTGCGGCCCCCGCCGAGAAACTAGCCATCTCGCCCTGCCTGCAAGCGCACCTCCGGTAAGGCAGCCAGGCGCATCGGTACGGACCAGCGCGTCAACGACCGCCCAGCGCAGGCGCTGGCGATCAACGCCAGATCCTTCTGCCGAGCTGGCTTGCGGCCGACAAGCATTCGGTCCACGGCTGCCCCCGCGCACGCCGCGCCTTCCTGGGGCTCCTACCCCTACCGTAGCTGGAGGCAAAGGGAACGGTCATCCCCAATTCTGGGGAAATCGCACCGTGCGAGCCCGCCGACTCTGCCCTCGTCACATACTGAATGTATGAGCAGTTATTCATATGTAAACAATGATAGTCTTTCGGGCCGGGCTGTCAAGGCGCCCCGCAGGTCCCCGGGCGCCCCCCTTATTCGGCCGCCGGGAGCCCGCTGGCCGTCAATCCGTCATTCGCTTACCGCTTCTTCCGGGGGTGGGCGACCGCCTTCGCGATGGGCGGGGGGGTGATTGCTGCCTGGTCCGAGGGGTCCGCGATACCGATGCCCGGTGTGCGCCTCGCGGGAACCAGGCTCGCGCGCAGGAGCGTTACGCTCGTCCCGCCCGAGCGGGCGGCGGCTGGGTAGCCATCGGTGAGGGGCAGGCTGCCCTGAGCGTCAGCCGGTCGTGATCACCACGATCCCGCCCACGGTCATCAGCATGCCGATAGCGGTCTTCCAGGTGAGCGGCTCGCCGCCGAAGACCACGGCGATGGCCGCCCCGATCAGCGGCGAAGTGAAGGCGATGGGCATGACGGTCGTCAGCGGGGCGCCCTTCATGGCGGCGTAGAAGCACTGCAGCCCAACGGCGCCGGCCAGCACGCCTCCGCCCAGCGCGATCATCCACACGCCCTTGGGGTTGGCACGCGTGAGCGCTTTCAGCTCGGGGAAGCTGATCACGGCCAGAACGATCACGGCCGTCAGCGTGCGCACGGTGATCCCCACCTGCGGCGGCAGGTCGGCCAGGTGCAGGCCCTTCTTCTCAAAGTAGCTGCCGATCCCGAAGGCCAGCGAGGCGGCAAGTGCGAGCAACTGCGGCATGGGTTCTCTCCTCGAGCGTGGGCAGGCAGTGGTCTTGATGCGCGACCGAGATCGCCGGGGGTTCAGCCGGTTGGCGCCAGCACAATGCACCCTGCCCGGCTGGGATGATCGAGCACGCGGGCACGCGCATCGACGCCGCGGATCAGCCACAGCACCAGCAGGTCGCCGCCGGCGGCGAAGGTGAAGATCATGCCGTACAGCGCCAGTCCCGCCGAGCCGACGACCGTGCCCACGGCGAACGGCAGCACGCCCAGCACGAGGGCCGGCAGGCCGGCGCCCAGCCGGTAGGCACGCGCCGGCATCGGGTCAGGGGCATGGGCGTAGGGGGTCAGCGTCGAAACCTTGAAACCGAAGCGGATGCGCCTCAGAGGGAACCGTCCGAAGTAGGCCCACGCCAGCCCATGGATGCCCTCGTGCGCCAGGATCCCCACGACAACCAGGGCCAGGAACGCCAGCGAGGAGGCAAGCGGCCCGCCTGTGGTCAGCCGCCCGCCCCCTGGGGCCAGCAGCCGGTAGACGGCCAGCATCAGCCCGACCAGCGGCACGGCGATCGCCAGCGTCAGAACGTTGGCGCGGGCCAGCGAGACCGACAGGTCCCGGCCTTCCAATATC
>VGYL01001104.1 GCA_016872975.1 Planctomycetota bacterium | reverse complement strand
TAATTGCCCAGAAGGATCCCCACCCGCTCGGTGGCGGTCAGGCCCCCGGTGCCGGCACGGGGAACTTTGATCCACGCCGCCACGGTATTGGAGGAAGACCCCACGGGCAAAGGCGCGGCCAGCGTGATCCGGTCGCCGTCGCCATCGAATGCCAGGGCGCCGCCGAGCCGGCCGGCGCCCCACTGGGGGTCGCCTTCGATGGTCCCATCGTTGCCCTGGCCGCTGGAATCGTGGACCGCGGTTCCTGCTCCCTCGTCGAATGTCCACCAGCCCACCAAGCCGGGATCGAGCCAGGCAAATGTCGCGGCGGCCGAAGCCAGGGACGAGAGCCCCAGCAGAATCACGGAAAGAAGCACGAAGGACACTATTCTGTCACGCATGATCGATCTCCTCCTACGGAGCCTACGTGGGAATCCCGCCATGTGGGTGGCCGTGTCAGGTCCGTTTGTAGTGGCGTCGTCAGACGCTATCTCAAATATGCTCTGACGAGCACACTACGAGCCAAGGTCTTTGGCCTTGACGCTGGGATTCCCAAACGCGAACGAATGCACTCGGGGGCCCCTTGCCACCCAGACATGAACTTGAAGTACGAGAAACCCGAATGGAGTCCCTGCTGCAACAATACGCGGTATGAGTTCGGTTCTACCGTCCCGCAGCCAGCCAGGTCACTTCTTCATCGGACAGCGCCTTGTTGTAGAGTCGCACCTCGTCGATCATGCCGCGGAACCAGAAGTCCTTCACGCCGATGTCCCAGCCGAGGCCGAGGTCCATGGCCGGCGCGACCTGCCCCGCCGGCGGCTTGGCGGTCTTCCAGGTCTGGCCGCCATCGACGGAGATCTTGTGCTCGTTGTTCTCCCGGTCCACGACCGCGGCCACGAAGACCCACTCGCCCAGCGGCACCAGCGCAAAGGGCGTGTCCACGCGGGTCCCGGTGGTGTTGCCCAACATGAGCTTGAATCCGGCCTGGCTCGCCGTGCCCTGGTTGCGGTCGGCGCCGACGTAGTAGCCGCGAGCGCCCACGTCCCGCTTGGCGATCGCCAGGTCCCAGTTGGTCGAGCCGCTGGTACCCCGGGTCATGTCCAGATAGGCCCAGAAGGCGAACGAGAAGCTGCCGGCTCCGGGATTCAACTGCGCGTGATGCGCGACCCGGACATGGTCGTCCACACCGTCGCACTGCAGGGCCTGGCCGCGGACGCCGGCCACGAAGGTGGGCCCGCCGGCCGCCGTGCCGTGATAATTGTTCCCGGAGCTGTCGGCGGTGTCGCCGTTGAAGGCATAGTGAG
Source organism: Planctomycetota bacterium (assembly GCA_016872975.1). Lineage (GTDB taxonomy): Bacteria > Planctomycetota > Phycisphaerae > Sedimentisphaerales > Anaerobacaceae > PLanc-01. The sequence continues at coordinate 1,208 of VGYL01001104.1, read as the reverse complement.
CGACCAGGCGGGCCCGGTCCGGTTCGACGCCTTTGGCGGTCTCGGGCGGCCGGGGATACAGCCGGATGTCATCGATGTACACGGTGCCGGTCGCGTTGGCGCCCTCGACGCCGATCGTCAGGCTGCGGACGCTCTTGAGATTGATGCCCACCGCCGCCAAATCGATGCTCCACGCCTGCCAGAGCACCTTGGCGATGTCGCCGGCGTCGCCGGAGTAGGGCACCTTGGTGTTGTTGATCTTGGCGTAGAGCTTGCCTTCGTTGCCGACCGTGCCGCGGAAGTGGATGGTCAGGGTCGCCACGCCGTACAGGGTCCAATCCTGGGGCGCGTCGAAGAACCGCTCGGCCTCGGAATAGAACGGGGCGCTGGTGTTGGTGTACTTCAGCGGCAGGGACTGGCGGCCGTTCTGGACGATGGTCCGCTCGGCGAAAGGAGCCTCCAGGTAGCCGACCTGCGAGCCGGTCTTGTTCTCCCAGCCGTCGATCCACGTCTCGTAGATCCGGCTGCCCTCGTCGTTGGTGTAGGACTCGAAGTCGTCGACGACGAGGTATTCCTGCGTCTCGAAGCTCCAGAGCTCGCCCTTCCAGACGGGGGTCGGTGCGGCCTCATTGACCTCGTTGACCTTCCAGTAGTACGTCTCGCCCAGCGCCAGCATCCCGGTGTCGAAGCGGGGCGTCAGGACGGTCTGGACGGGAGCGGTCCCGTCGATCACCTTCTGCTGGTCGGTGCTCAGGTACACGTCGTGCCGGGCGGCCTGCCGGCCCGGCCGCCAGCTCAGCGTCAACAGCGGCTCCAGCCCGGTGGCCCCGGATGCGGGGCTCGGCCCCCGGGCCGCCAGCGGGATATACAGGAAGCGCACCTCGCTCAGGCCGTACTGCGGGAGAACGCCGCCCCAGTTGCTCAGGGCCGTGATCCGGACGAACTTGGCGGTGACGCCTCCGAAGTCAACGATCCTGCCGGGACCGGTATCCGCTTTGCCCGGCGCGCGGGCGAAGGTCTGGCGGTCGCCCAGACTCTGCCAGGCACTGCCGTCGAGGGAGTATTCCACGACGGCCTCCTTGATCCCGAAACCGATCAGAGGCTCGGCCACGCCGTTGTGGTTCCAGACCACCATCTGGTACAGCGAGTACACCTTGTCGAATTCGTACCGGATCCACACCGACTGCCCGGCCCCAACCACGCCGCTGAGCCACATCTGGGTGGGGTCC
>VGYL01001103.1 GCA_016872975.1 Planctomycetota bacterium | reverse complement strand
TCTGGAGATCTACCTCAACGCCGCACCCTACGGCGGCAATCTGCGGGGCGTGGAAGCGGCGTCGCGGCGGTACTTCGACAAGCGGGCGAAGGACCTGTCGCTGGCGGAGGCGGCGTTGGTGGCGGGCCTGCCCCAGTCACCCAGCCGGTACCGGCCGGACCGGGACCTCGATGCCGCTCTGCGGCGGCAGCGGGTTGTCCTCCAGAGCATGTTCAGGAAAGGGCTGATCGGCGAGTCCCAATTGGCCGATGCCCTGTCCTGCCGCATTGAGGTCTGCAAGTCCCCGCGGTTCCCGCGGGCGCTCCATGCCGGTTTCCTGGCGCTGCAGCGCCGGCCCGCCGGGGGCACGACGACGATCGATCTGGACCTTCAGGGCCCGGTCGAGCGGGTGGCCTTCGAGCATCTGGCGACGCTACCGGCCGGCACGAAACTGGCGGTGGTGGTGATCGATGTCGCCGCGTCGGCGATCGTGGCCCTACTCGGCTCCGGCGACCCCGACGATCCCGTGGATGGCCAGGTCAACGGCGCCCTGGCCCCACGCAGTCCCGGCTCGACGCTCAAACCGTTTCTCTACGCCACCGCCTTCGAGTTGGAGCGATTGAACGCAGAATCCCTCGTCTATGACGTCCCGATCGCGCGCGGCGCATGGACGCCGGCCAACTTCGACCGTACGCACACCGAGCAGATCAGTGCCGCCGAGGCCTTGCGGCGGTCGTTGAATGTCCCGGCGATCCTGGTCGCCGAAGGGGTCGGCCTGGCCCGCTGCTGCGGGACGCTCCAGGCGGTGGGCATTCACCTGCCGGCCGACGCCCACCGCCGCGGCGGCCTGGCCCTGGCCGTCGGCGGGATCGAAGTGTCCCTCTTGGACCTGACCAACGCGTACGCCACGCTGGCCCGCCAGGGCGTTCGCCGCCGGCCGCGACTCTTTGTGGACGAGCCGAGTGACGCCGTCGCGGTCCTGAAGCCGCAGGTCTGCGCCGCCCTCAACGACATCCTCTCCTCGCGGCAGCGACCCGTCACTCGTGGCCCGGATCACGGACCACGGGTCACGGGACACGAGCCACGGATCGGCGATCCCGTCCCCTGGTTCATGTGGAAGACCGGCACCAGCTCGGGCCGGCGCGACGCCTGGGCCGTCGGTCACAACGGCCGCTACGCCGTCGGTGTCTGGGTGGGGCGGTTCCGAGGCACCGGCCGGGTGGAATACGTCGGCGCCCAGGCGGCCGAGCCGCTGCTGGGCCGGTTGTTCGAATTGCCCCAACTGCGGGTGGACACCGATCCGCCCCGGCCCGACCCTATCCGGGTCTGCAAGCCGCTCGCTCTGCCCCGGGAGATGGCCGAGGATCTGCGGATCACCGCTCCGGGCCGGGACGAGATGTTCCTCGCGCAGGGCCCAACCGCCATTGTCCACGCCCGTGCCAACCGCGACGACGGAAATCAGTGGTTCCTCAATGGAAGACTGGCGGGACATGGCCAGGCCCAGCGGCTGACACTGGAGCCGGGCGTCTACGAGCTCCGCTGCGTGAGTCAGCAGGGGGCCTCCTCGACCGTTCGATTCACCGTCCATCCCGTCGGCAGCGAGCAGCCAAGAAGCTTGTGAATCGGCCCCCGGCCGGGTAAACTCCTCCCGGAAGAATGGAATGGTGGAGTAATGGGTAGAGGGGATGCCCCTGGCCACCCATTCGTCCGGCTTGGTTCAGAATTGGGTAACCATGTTGGTGGGTGGCAGCGTCAAGGCCGGTAGGCCTTGGCGCTGGTCCCACGCCTGGGAGCGCCGCCATCGCCAAGCTGCGCTTGACGCTGCCACCCGTCGATGCTTGAACCAAGCCACTATTCCACTGTTTTATATTCCATATTCCAGTATTCTATTGTTCCAATGGCCTGAGGACCTTACGGTGGGGACATTTTATGCGATACCTTTCCTTCATGCTGGCGGCAGGGCTTGCGTTCTGCGTTCCCTCGACTCTGTGGTCCGTGGCCCGTGGCGCCGGCCACGAGCCACGGGTCACGGGACACGAAACACCGGTCACGGGCCACGAGCCACGGGTCGGGGCCGAAGACCCATTCACCTATCAGGACGGCGCCGTCGTGCGCGGGGCGAAATCGACCCGGCGGTTGGCACTGGTGTTCACCGGCCATGAGTTCGCGGAAGGGGCCGCCGCCATCCTGGAGACACTGGCCGGGCACGGGGCCAAGGCGTCTTTCTTCCTGACGGGCGACTTCCTGCGGAACGCCGAGTTCGCGCCGCTGGTCCGGCGGATGCTGGCCGAGGGGCATTACGTGGGCCCGCACTCCGACCGGCACCGGCTCTACTGTGCGTGGACGCCGGACCGCCGGACGCTGCTGACCCGCGCCGAATTCGAGGCGGACCTGGACGGCAACTTGCGGGAGCTGGAGCGCTTGGGCGTCACCCGCATGCAGGCAGGGTTCTTCCTGCCCGCCTACGAGCATCACAACCGCCGGATCGGCGACTGGACCCACCGCCTGGGCCTGACGC
>VGYL01001102.1 GCA_016872975.1 Planctomycetota bacterium | reverse complement strand
TTGCCCAAATCGGTTATCAGACACATAACAGATCGGCAAAAAGGCCCCTGGAAGCCCAATTCTTCGACTATTCTCTGCCAACATCATGAGGTACGACCGCGAATACGCTCATCCCATTTATTCGTCACTACGCAGGCCGCGACTTTCACAACCTCTTGGTCATAGTCCGACCTACTGCAGTGCGATGGATACATACGGCGTGATCCCGTCCATAGTGGACGCAGCAGTTGTGACATCGTCACGTCGTGCCGATGAACGGCGGTCATGGAATCAGGAGAATTGTGATGAGGTGGATACCTATACTGGGACTGGGTCTCGTGATGCTTCTGGCCGCGGCCCCCGGCGGCGTGCAGCCCACGACGCTCGATACCGATCCGAATCTGGCCGGCTGGTGGAAACTCGATGAGACGGCCGGCGGCACCGCGGCGGACTCGAGTGGCCACCAGCGGGACGGCACGCTCGGGGGAGAGTTCACGTTCGACAGGAACTCCGCGCCGGGCCGGACAGGAAAGGCCCTCCGGTTCGATGGCAAGGATGCCTTCATCGAGGTCAAGGACTACAAAGGCATCGCCGGGACCCGCCCCCGCACCGTCGCGGCCTGGGTCAAGACGACGTCCGCGCGGGGCGAGGTCGTGTCCTGGGGCAAGCCGGACTTCGGCCAGATGTTCACGCTCGGCCACATTCGCGGCCGGCTCGGCGTCAACCCGCACGGCGGCTACCTCTACATGAACGCCGAGACCCATGATGATAAGTGGCACCACGTCGCCGTCGTGGTGCAGAGAGCCGAGTTGCCCAACTTGCACGATGACGTCAGACTGTACCTGGACGGGGCCCCCGCCGAGATTCATGATATCGGCCTGCTCGATCTGTGGCCGGTCCAGACCGGACAGGACTTGAACGTCCGCATCGGGCGGGGCTTCACCGGGCTTCTGGATGACCTGCGCCTCTACGATCGCGCGCTTTCGGACGAAGAGATCAGCGCTCTTTTCAAGCTGGAGACAGGCCAGCCACTGAAGAAAGCAAAGTGAAGGAGATCAAGATGAACCGTGACGAGATGAACCGCCGGCAGTTCGTGTATGGGGCCGCCGCCACGGCCGCGAGTCTGGCGGCCGGACTGGGCGCCGCGAGCGCCAATGAGCCGGTGAACCCGTCGAAGATCCCCAGCTACAACCCGGACATGGAATATCGCCGGCTGGGCAAAACGAATCTCATGGTCTCCGCCGTCGGGCTGGGCGGGCACGCGCGCAGCAAGGACGATGAACGCCGCGAGATTGTCAGCCGCTGCCTGGAGGCGGGCATCAACTACATCGACGCCTGCTGGGACAACGAGGTCAAGCGGGACGCCAAGGCCCTCAAAGGCCGGCGGAACCAGGCGTACCTGGCGCTCTCGCACGGGGCCAAAGAAGTCCGCAACGAGGACTTCCGCACCGCCAAGAAGCTTCTGGAGTCGCTCGACGAGCTGCTCCTGGCTTCGGAGCAGGAATACACGGACCTCTGGCGGATCACCTGCCTGGAGCCCGGCGGTCGGCACACGTTCAACACCGCCTGCGAGATCGTCGAGGCCCTGGAGAAGGCCAAGAAACAGGGCAAGGCCCGCTTCGGCGGCTTCTCCTCCCACGACCGCCGCTGGATTCAGTTCATGATCGAGTACTTCCCGCAGATCGATGTGGTGTGCTTTCCGTTCACGACCATGAGCAAAAGAGCGCCGCAGGACAGCCTCTTCGACGCGCTGAAGCAGCGCGACGTCGGCGCGTTCGGGATCAAGCCCTTCGCCGCCGCCTCGCTGTTCGCGGGCGGCCCCGAGGAAAACAACCAGCGCGGCCGCCTCGCCCTTCGTTACATCCTGCACAGCAACACCGTCATCCCCATCCCCGGCGTCAACAGCGTCCAGGAACTGGACAACGTCGTCGCCGCCGTGAAGGAGAGACGCCAGTTGGACCTCAAGGAAAGCGCGGTCTTGGAGCAGGCCGGCCGGCAAGCGTGGGCCAACCTGCCGGCCCATTACCAGTGGCTCAAGGGCTGGCAGTATGTCTGAGCGAGGACCGGTGCATCACTGGGGCAACCGCCTCATCTTGGCGTACATGATGGGAATGCTTCTGGTGGGCAGTTGCGAACGGGCTGCAACCACTTCGCCGCCGTCGCCCCAGGCCTTACCGGCGAACACCCTCAGTGTGGCTCCCCCACCGGCGCAGCCATTACTGCTGTTGCTCGAAGACGAGCCGACCGAAGAGGCAGCGAACGGCCCGGCGGCCGACAACAGCCGCTGTTTCGTATGTCATGTCAACTACATGCAGGAGGATCTCGCCGTCACGCATGCCAGGGCCAACATAAGCTGCGCCGCCTGTCATGGGGAGAGCGACGCCCACATCGACGACGAATCCTGGGCTTCCGGCGGCAACGGCACGGCGCCGGACGTTATGTTTCCGCAGGCGAAAATCAAGCCGGCCTGCATGACCTGCCACCCGGTGGAGAAGATCGACACTCCGCACCACCAGGT
>VGYL01001101.1 GCA_016872975.1 Planctomycetota bacterium | reverse complement strand
AGTCGTTCGGGCAGACGGCGGACGGGCAGCAGGTACGGATCTATCACCTGACCAACAGCAACGGGCTCAAAGCCGGGATCATGACCTACGGGGCGACCGTCGTGTCGCTGGAAGTCCCGGACAAGAGCGGCCAGTTGGGAGACATCGTCCTGGGGTACGACAACTTGCAAGCCTACATCCGGAACAGTCCCTACTTCGGCACGATCGTGGGCCGGTACGGCAACCGGATCGGCAAGGGCAAATTCACGCTCGACGGCACCGAGTACACGCTGGCCACCAACAATGGGGAGAACCACCTGCACGGCGGGCTCAAGGGGTTCGACAAGGTGGTCTGGACGGATGAGCCGGTCCGGCGGTCGGACGCCGTCGGGGTCAAGTTTGGCTATGTGAGCAAGGACGGCGAAGAGGGCTATCCGGGCACTCTCAAAGGCACCGTGACGTACCTGCTGACGAACAAGAACGAGCTGCGGATCGAGTATGTGGCCACGACGGATAAACCGACGCCGGTGAACCTGACGCATCACGGCTACTGGAACCTGACCGGGGGCCGGCGGGACATCCTGGAGCACGTGCTGACGCTCAACGCCGGCAAGTTCACCCCGGTGGACAAGGGACTGATTCCGACCGGAGAGCTGCCGGCGGTCAAGGGGACCGTGATGGACTTCACCAGGCCCACGGCGATCGGGGCCCGGATCGAAAGCGATTTCGAGCAGATCAAGTCCGGCGGCGGCTACGACCATAACTGGGTCCTCAACAAAGGCGGCAAGGACATGACCCTCGCGGCCCGCGTCTACGAGCCGACCAGCGGCCGGGTCATGGAGGTCTTCACGAAGGAGCCCGGCGTCCAGTTCTATTCCGGCAACTTCCTCGACGGCACGATCACCGGCAAAGGCGGCACGATCTACCAGCACCGCTGGGGCTTCTGCCTGGAGACGCAGCACTACCCGGACTCGCCGAACAAGCCCCAGTTTCCCACGACGATCCTGCGGCCGGGCCGCAAGTATGAGACCGCGACGGTCTACCGCTTCAGCGTGAAGTAGCCGACGTGGACGAGCCCAACGGGCGTTTTAGGGGATGGACGCATGCACACGATGCAACTGATGGCGCAGGCCTCGTTCGCGGCCTTGGACTGGCTCGCGATCGCCGCCTACTTCGGCGTGATTCTGGTCATTGTCTGGTGGGTCGTGCTCCAGAAGCAGCGGACCTCGACCGACTACTTCCTCGCCGGCCGGAACATGTCCTGGTTCGTCGTCGGGGCCTCCATCTTCGCCAGCAACATCGGCTCCGAGCACATCGTCGGTCTGGCCGGGCAGGGGGCCACCAGCGGCATGGCCATGGCCCACTGGGAGCTGCACGCCTGGGTGGTCGTGCTGCTGGCCTGGGTGTTCGTGCCGTTCTACTACCGCTCCGGCGTCTTCACCATGCCGGAGTTCCTCGAACGTCGGTTCAACCCGACCGCCCGCTGGATCCTGTCCGTGGTCTCGCTCGTCGCCTACATCTTCACCAAGGTCTCCGTGACGGTCTACGCCGGCGGCGTCGTCTTCAACGTCCTGCTGCCCGAGATCCGTTACCCGGTCACTGCCACCTTCACGCTCGACGCCTTCTGGCTCGGCGCCCTGCTGACCGTGATCCTGACCGGCACCTATACGGTGCTGGGCGGCCTGCGGGCCGTGGTCTACACCGACACCATGCAGACGGTCACCCTGCTGATCGGCTCATTCTTCATCACGTTCTTCGGCCTCCAGCAGCTTGGCGGCTGGGGCGAGCTGCGGGCCATCGCCAGTGAGAACGCCGCCAATTTTGCCCTGTGGCGGCCCAACACCGACCCCAATTTCCCCTGGCTGGGCGTCCTGATCGCCTCGCCGATCATCGGCATCTGGTACTGGTGCACCGACCAGTACATCGTCCAGCGGACGCTGGCCGCCAAGGACCTCCGCAATGCCCGCCGCGGCGCCCTGTGGGGGGCCTTCCTGAAGGTCTGGCCGGTGATGATCTTCATCGTCCCGGGCCTGATCGGCTACGCCCTCCATCAGAAGGGCCTGCTCACCATCCCGACGAAGCTCGTCAACGGCCAGGAGGTCATGGACGGCGACCAGGTCTTCGCGGTCGCCGTGCGATCGCTGCTGCCCATCGGCCTGCGGGGCCTCGTCGTGGCCGGCCTGCTGGCGGCCCTGATGAGCTCGCTGTCCTCGCTCTTCAATTCCAGCGCCACGCTCTTTACGGTGGACATCTACGAAAAGATCCGCCCCGGCACGTCCGAGCGGCACTTGGTCAGCGTCGGCCGGGTCGCGACGGTGGTCGTCGTGGCCATGGGGATCGTCTGGATTCCCGTCATGCAGCGGGTCTCACAGGGCGGCCTGTACCAGTACCTCCAGAGCGTGCAGGGCTACCTGGCCCCGCCCATCACGGCGGTCTTTCTCCTGGGCCTGTTCTGGCCCCGCATCAACGGCCACGGCGCCGTGGCCGGCCTGGCGCTCGGCTTTCTCGCCGGCATGGCCAAACT
>VGYL01001100.1 GCA_016872975.1 Planctomycetota bacterium | reverse complement strand
GGCCGCGGTCCAGGCGATCCGCGCCGCGAATCCGAACCACCTGATCATCGCGGACGGCAACAACACCGGCAACGACGTCATACCGGAACTCATCGACCTGAAGATCGCGCAGAGCTGTCGCGGGTATGCGCCGGGGTACATCTCGCACTACAAAGCGCCGTGGGCGTTTGCGAACGTGGAGAATCTCCCCGCGCCCGTATGGCCGGGCAAGATGGGCAAGGACTATTGGGACCGCGCGAGGCTCCAGAAGTTCTACCAGCCCTGGATCGAGCTGGCCCGCCAGGGCATCGGCGTGCACTGCGGCGAGTGTGGCTGCTGGAAGCAGACGCCGCACGAGGTCTTTCTCGCCTGGTTCGGCGATGTCCTCGACATCCTGACCGACAACGGCATCGGCTACGCGCTGTGGAACTTCCGGGGCGACTTCGGGGTCCTCGATTCCGGGCGGAGCGACGTGGCCTACGAAGACTGGCACGGCCATAAACTGGACCGCCAAATGCTGGACCTGTTGAAGAGGTATTGACACACGGGGAACTTGAAACGGAGCGGGACGAGGTGCACTCGCCCGGTGACGATGGGACGCAGAACAGCAAGGGGAAGACCTATAATGAAAGACAAACGCATGACAGTCACGCGGCGTCAATTCCTGATCCGGGGAGCCACGGCGGCCGGCGCGGTGGCACTGCCCTACTACGTTCCGGCGTCGGCGCTGGGGCGTGGCGCAGCCGCGGCGCCGAGTGAACGCATCGTCACGGGCGGCATAGGCCTGGGCGGGCGCGGCTCCTATGACTTGGGTTACATGCTGACCGAGTCGGACGTGCAGTGGGTCGCCGTCTGCGATGTCGCGAAGGGCCGGCGCGAAGCGGCCAAGAAGATGGTGGACAGCAAGTACGGCAACCAGGATTGTGCCGTGTACGGCGATCTGCGCGAGCTCCTGGCCGAACGGACGGACGTGGAGGCCGTGTTGATCGCCACCGGCGACCGCTGGCACGCCCTGGCTTCGATTCTGGCGATGCGGGCGGGCAAGGACGTCTTCTGTGAGAAGCCGGCCTGCCTCACGATGACGCAAGGGCAGGCGGTCGTGGAGACTGCCCGCCGGTACGGCCGGGTCTATCAGACCGGCGCCCAACGGCTCAGCGAAGCGCCGCACGTGTTTGCTATCGAGATGGCCCGGTCCGGCCGGCTGGGCCCGGTCCATACCGTCCATGCGGACTGTCGCTGGCGCGACGGGCGGCTGCACGACTGGCTGCCGGCGCAGCCGGAGCCTCCCAAGGAGGAACTGGACTGGGATCTCTGGCTCGGTCCGGTTCCCTGGCGGCCCTACAATGCCGGTTACGTGAAGGGCAACGGGTGGTATCACTATTACGATCTGGCCACCGACGTCGCGATGTGGGGCGCGCACACGGTGGCCCAGGGCCTCGCCGGACTCGATCTGACGAACGTGTCCTTCATCGAGTTCGAGTATGCCGGACCCGATGCAACGATGGTGACGCGTTTGTCCAACGGCGTGAGACTGGTCCTGTTCCGAGTCGCCGGCTCGGTCTGGGAGCCGTGCAAGTATTGGCGCGGCGCCTGTGGGGAGCGGTTCGATGGCCCGGAAGGCTGGGTCGCGGCCGCGGACGGCTATCAGGTCCCCGACGTTTCCTCACCGGCATTGATGCGCGAATACAAGCAAGTGCTGGCGGACTACACGGCCCGGACCCAACGGCCGTTGAACCACGTGCGGGATTTCCTGGACTGCGTCCGCTCGCGCCGACCCCCGGTGGCGAATCCGGAGGTCATGGCCCGGTCGATGAATATCTGCCTGGCGGCCGACATCTGCGAGCAACTGAAGCGAAACCTGAAGCTCGATCTGGGCAAACTGGAGTTCATTGGCGATCCGGAAGCCAACCGCCTGCGGTCCCGCGTGATGCGCGTCCCGTACACGATCTAAGTACCGCGTTTCAGAACTCATCCCGCCCCTGCCTTCGCAGGGGTGACAATCCTGCGCCGGGGACCCAAGACAGTCCCGTCAGGGACGATCGACAATAGCCCACTGTTTCAACAGCCATTTTCTGGGCGGAGTTGATTGGACTGGGGTGGGGCGGGCAGGTTCCGCATGGGGCGGCGTCTTCAGCGGAAGCGGAAGTCCAGCCTGAAGCCATAGAGCCAAGGGACCTGCGGCTTGATGTTCTGCGCGCAGAGTTTCTGGGGCAGATTCTCGTAGTGCGCGCGGAATTGCGCTTCGTTGGGGGCGTTATAGTAGGTCACGAGGATCGTGTCCTCCTGAAGCCGCACGTCGCCCTCGAGCCCGCGAAAGAAGTCTTTGGCCAGGTGATTCGCATCCCACCCGCAGACCGGCTCTCCCAGCCGCAAATGCTCCGCCACCAACAGCCACAGGCCCAACAGGTTGCTCTGGACTTTGTCCGCCAACCATTGCCGCACGCCCCGTTCCAAGCTGGCCGGATCGCACGGACGTTTCTGTGTGCGCTGCCGCGTAGCCTGGGTTTCGATCTCCCCCGTGCCCG
>VGYL01001099.1 GCA_016872975.1 Planctomycetota bacterium | reverse complement strand
CCCGCCCTGGTACGTGCCGGAGGCCTCGAAGAGCCAGCGAACCGGGTTGGCGGTCTTGGCCATCAAGGTGTAATCGAACAACGTGTGCCAAGCGCCGCCGACATGGCGGATCTCGATCTTGCAGCCGAGCCGCTCGACCAGGCGGTTGCCCGTCGAGTCGCCGTGGCGGACCAGGCCGTCCAGCGAGCCGACGACGATCGCCGCGTCGTCCAGGTCTCTTGCGGTCATCAGGACGGTCTCGGGCGCGCCGGACTCCACGACGATCTCCAGCGCCGATTCCACCCGATCGCCCAGGCCCGTCGCGGTCTGATTGTCGGTCCCGCGCCGCTCCGTCGCCGTTACGCCCGACCAGGACGCCAGCGGCCGTCCCTGCAGGCGGCTGTACTCGACCCGCAGACCATGGACAGGCCCATCGGCGAACGCCAGGCGGGCGTTGAGGACGTGGCGGCTGGCGACGACGACCTGGATCGTCACGGGCGGATTCTGTAGATTCCACAGCAGCCTCAAGGTCGTCAGATAGGGCACCGTCAGACCCCAGCGGTTCTGCAGCGGGGTGACGTTCTCATTCACCTCCGTGTTCTGCGGCTGCGTCCACGGACAGAACGCATTGCCCTGCACGGGCACGGTCCCCACGATAATCTCGATGGGCACACCCTCGCGCTGTGTCGTTCGCGGCTCCCAGCCGTAGGGCTCGTGTGCCTCCTGCCGGCGGCGCTTCGCCCGCAGCAGAATGCCCAGGACGATCGAGGCCGAGAAGATGGCAAAGTTGATCAGGACATTCATCGAGACCGGATCTATCGCCATCTCACACCCCCACCTTCAGGGCCTCGGATTCCAGACCCGGCAGCCCGCTGAGGCTCGACAACTGCCCGCGGGCGATGCAGGCCTTGCGATGCTGATCGCAGTAGTAGTGCCCGACGACGCCACTTTCGTCCCAGACGCCGGAATAATCGTCCCCGTCAGTTTCATTCAGGGTGAACGTGTCATCGCCCGTCTTGGTCACGAGCCAGTAGTCATTCAACTCCGGTGTCAGGCCGCCGGCGCCGGAGATCTCCACCAGGTCGCCATCGACGTACGGGTGACCCGTGACCGTCAGCGCCACCGGCTGGCCCGGGGTCAGGCCGATCGCCTCGATGGTCTGCGCCGTGTACCCGCAGCGGCTGCCGTAGGCACCGGCGGACAGGCGGAACCGGTGCCGGCAACTGTGCGCCGCGTAGAGGTCCGGGGGCACCGGCCGCGTCAGTTCGGCCGCCACGCCGAGGGTCACGATCAAATCGTGGCCCTTCATGTCGTGGGTCACCCACTCCAACTCCTTGACCTGGTCGCTATAGTCGGCGGTCGGCTCGGCTGCGTTGTAGGGCAGGATCGCCACGCGGAACCCCCGGTAGAAATCGTTGTCGTGCAGCGAGACGATCAGGGCCCGCAGGACGTTCGAGATCCGGATCCGGGCCTCCGGCAACGCATACTCGGCGTCGGTGTCCGGCGGCTCGGCCGAGCAGTTGTAGCTGGTATACGTCACACCGTCATGGACGACGTTGACCGGATGGTTCGTGACGGCGAGGATCGGCGTCTCCTCACCCGGCGGGTAGACCCCGATCAGCCAGCCCTCGCGGCCCCGGTTGCCATCCGTTGGACGATGGCGGCGACGTAATAAGGCGATATCCATTGTCTTTTCCCTTTTACCCTTCTTCGTGGATCTCCACGTTGGCCCGGTAGCTCACGCCGTCGTCCTCCAGATCGAACGCCAGGGGGCGGGCCAGCCGCACCGTGTGGGCCGTCCCGCTCGGGCGCGGGTCGGTCCAGGAGAACGTCGCGCCGCCCACGAATACGGTCGTCTCCTGGAACGTGTCGAGCAGGGCCCGGTCCGCCCCGGTCAGGTACCGGTAGCTGAACCGCCAGCCCCGCAGGACCGGACCCGGACCCGGCCGGGCCAGCGGCCGGCCGTCCATGGTCCGCGCCCGGATCGTCGGGTCCTCCACGAGGAACTGGGAAAACCCCTCCACTACCGGACTCCGCGATAAGGTCGGCCAGGTGTTCGGCATCGTCAGTCCCTCCCCCGCAAGACCTGCGACAGGCCGCCTCGGCGGCGGCGATCACGCTGGACCTGGGCCCCCAACTCCTGCCGCTCGATCACCAGCAGGTCCTCCCGCGCCGCGATCCGCTCCAGCAGCAGGACCGCCTGGGACATGATCCGCTCGAGCCGGTCATCGCCCCCGCGCAATGGGCTGGGTCCCCCCAGCTTCGAAAACGGCACGATCAGCTCCGGCTCCTTTTCCGCCACCATCGCCAATTGTGGAGTCCAAGCAATACCGCCTTCGGCATAACCATAAAACCCTGACAATGCCTCATAATTTTGTGCCATCCACGTTTGCGTGCCTGCGGGGGGATTGATTCCTGCACCGGCCCCTGTGCCTCCAAACAATCCCCCCAGACCGCCTACGACGGCGGAACCCACGCCGGAGAACAGTTCCGCCATACCTTGTGCAGCGGGACGGATGAACGCGATGCG
>VGYL01001098.1 GCA_016872975.1 Planctomycetota bacterium | reverse complement strand
ACGGCCTCCATCTCCTTGGCCCACACCGGATCCGCCATCAACCTCACCACCCCCCGGATCCAGTTGTAATCCCTCTCGCTCAGATTCTCCAGCTTGAGCTCGTAATGCCGGCGGTAGTGGCCGGGCCCCGTGGCGGCGGCAGGAGGGGTGGTGGAGGGTGAGTTCATTCGGCGGGGTTCCAGAGGGTGACACTCCACGTACTGGCGGATTTGTGCGTGGTGGGGTCTTGCTGGTAGAACTGTAGTTTGCTGGGCAGGCCGCCCCTCGCGCCCCAGACCGAGGCCAGCCTTGCCCGGCTGGCCCACAAGTTCAGTACCTCCACCGGGCGCTCGCCGGTCTTGCGCGACGCCCGCATGTCCATCCACGCGCGCAGCAGCACCGCAAACATCAAACCGCCTATTGCCACCACGCACACCAAGAGCACCGGATCAGTCGCATTCATTTCAGAGTTCGGAGTTCGGAGTTCGCCTGCCTGCCGCGCAGGCAGGGGTTCGGATTTGCCCCTCTGCTATTGGCTTGTGCGGGCCAGTCGCTCTTGGGCATGGCCGCCAAGCTCTCGGCAATGGCCACCACCTTCACGAAATGTTCCCAGCTCATCCGCTGCTGGCGCTTGGCCGCCAGCGCCGCCGCTCGGTGCAAAAACTTGCAGTACTTCCCCAGCCCGGCCGTGTGCGCAATGTGCCGCACCAGGTCTGCCGCCTCCCCCGCGGGCTCCCCGAGCCGGTAATGCGCCGCGATCAGCCGCAGGTCCGCCTGCGTGGCCACTCCCTCTAACTGCAACGTCCATATACCGCGCCGGCAAAGCTGCCGCAGCGCCTGCGCAAACTCCCCCCGCTCCAGCTCGTGCCGCCACACGTTGGTCCCGCACAACACCAGCCCGCACCCGCTCGATTCCTGGAGCTGCCGCAGCATCCCCAGGCACTTCAGCATGCTGCCCTTGTGCATGCTCGTGAAACACTCGTGGACCTCGTCGATCAGCAGCAGCTTGCTATCGTCCAGGTAATTGCCCACCCGCCGCCGCAGCTCCTCGAAACTGGTCTGCGGGCTAATGTGACATTGCTCCGCGATCGTCCGCATCAAACTCTGCTGCCCACCGCCCGCCGGCGTCAGCACATACGGCGCCTGGCCGTGGCCCGCCCGCCGGCTCACCTCCCGCAGGCAAGCCGTCTTGCCAATCTGCGGCTCCCCGTAGAGCATGGCGATCGCCTGCATCTCCAGCGCCTCCTGGCACAGCTTGGCCGTCCGCTTCCACACGCTCGTCTCGATGAACGGCAGCCGCGCCTCCGGCACCCGCGCCTCCCACAGCCCCAGAAACCGCTCGAGCCGCTCGCAGACCCCGTCCAACTTGACCTGCTCGCCCGACTCCCCCCGATACGTCCCCGTCCAGACCCGGTAGAGCGTGGTGCTAGATACCTTCGTCTGCGCCGCCGCCGCCTCGTAGCTCCAGCCCTGTTCCATGGCCAGCGCATAGACCCGCCGCACGATCGCCCGCTGCACCTCCGGATACCCAGCCGTCGCCTGCGTAACCGTGTCGCCCGAGATATTGATCCCGTGCTTACGCCCCTCGCCTTCCTGCCGCTCAGGCAGGCCCAACTCCGCACTCTCATCGCTCGCCATGGTCCCTCCGTTCGTTGGGCCAACTGTGGTTTCGGTGGTTTCGCGGCATTGCGATGCCCATCACGCAGTAGCCGTCTTCGATTCCAAACACTGGCCCGTGCATGATGTATGTCACGAAGCAGGTGATGT
Source organism: Planctomycetota bacterium (assembly GCA_016872975.1). Classification (GTDB taxonomy): domain Bacteria; phylum Planctomycetota; class Phycisphaerae; order Sedimentisphaerales; family Anaerobacaceae; genus PLanc-01. The sequence continues at coordinate 766 of VGYL01001098.1, read as the reverse complement.
TGCGCGCTCCCCATTCGTCGCGGTCTGGAAACCACTCGCGCAGGTGGAGGATGTCACCCACACGAAAATCGCGGTCGGACTTACGGACCTCGAATGTCTTTTCAAGCCGTCCGATTGGATCGAGGTATTGCGGCCAGATTTTCAGAGTGTGGACTTTACGCGGAGGTGGCCCAACAATGCGCTGCACCGAACAGCCGCCCCGCTCTTCCGTTTCGGGAGTCGCGGGCGGCATTACGTTCTGCGTGTCGGCGGAGATCATGGTCGGCGGCTGTCGGTGAGCTTTTCGTTAGGCGTGAACGCAAGCCCTACCAAATCGCCGCCGGTCAATATCATCAGGCATCCATCGGTGAATACAATCTCCACGCTTGTCCGGCCTCTGAGGACTTCCCGCACGGTTTTACCAACACATCCATCCAGACATTCCGAATATGAAGCGCGCCCTTTCTGAAATTCAGGAGAGTTTACATGCACAGCGCCACGGTAGGGGTCGGGACGCCCGGTATGTGGCGACTTGCCCCTTGTGCGCGCGCGACCACTCGGTGGACGTGCGTTCGAGCGATTCCGTTGCCCAGGCTGCTGGGGAGCACGCGATTGTTCAGCACCTTCGCCGGGATCATGCCGATGTGGTTGATGTAAACGCCTAACAAGGCCACTGGAGCGAACAGCCGCCCCGCCTTTCGTTTTGTGAGTCGTTGGTTTCATAAAGTCATTGTTGCATTGGTGAGCGGGCCGCCGGCGGCTGTCGCTCAGTTTTGTCGTTAGCGCA
>VGYL01001097.1 GCA_016872975.1 Planctomycetota bacterium | reverse complement strand
GACACGATCTATCTCTGCCAGCAACGGCAGGCGTGGTACCGCGACTATGCCCGGTCCATAGGGGACAGGCCGCACCGCTTTGTGGGCTCGGTTCGGCGGAACGTTCCCGTGGAGCAGGTGGCCGAGACGATTCGCCGGGCGCTGGAGTTCGATTTGGAGGCACGGCGGGAGTGCTCGACGTGGACCGAGGCCCTGCGCCATTCTATCGAGCAGGCCGACGATCTGGGCGTCCTGGTCATGTGCAGCGGCGTCGTGGGCAGCAACAACCAGCGGAAGCTCGACACCGAGGAATTCCGGGGGTTTGCCCTGGTGGACGAGTATGCGCCGCTCGTCTTCATCAACGGGGCCGACGCGAAGGCGGGCCAGATGTTCACCCTGGCGCACGAGCTCGCCCATATCTGGCTCGGAGAAAGCGGGCTTTCGGATGTGACGCCGGCCTTGAAGCCGGCGCAGCAGATCGAGGTCTGGTGCAACCGGGTCGCCGCCGAGTTTCTGGTTCCCCTGGAGGCGATCCAGCAGGAATTGCCCCGCCAGGAACCGCTCGCGGAGGTGCCCCGGCTGGCCCGGCGGTTCAAGGTGAGCAGTCTCGTGATCCTGCGGCGGATTCTCGATGCCCGGCGGATCGACCGGGCCACCTTTGAGCAGGCCTATGAGGAGGAGCTTACCCGGCTGCGCGCCCTGGCCAAGAGCAGCGGCGGGGACTTCTATTTGACGCTCGGCGCCCGCGCGAGCAAGCGGTTTGCCCGGGCCCTGGTGGTCAGCACGCTGGAGGGGCAATCGTCCTTCACCGAGGCCTTTCGACTGCTCGGCCTGCGGAAGATGGCGACGTTCCGCGATCTGGGGCAGAGCCTGGGAGTGAGGCTCTGATGGCCTATATCCTCGACGCCGACGTGTTCATCCGGGCCAAGAACCTGCACTACGGCCTGGACTTCTGTCCGGCCTTCTGGGAATGGCTGATCCTGAAGAATGCCGCCGGGCAGTTGTTCAGTATCGAGAAGGTGGGCGACGAGGTCCAGGCGGTCGCCGATGAGTTGTCGGGTTGGGCCGAAACCCGCGGGCCCGGGTTCTTTCTGCGCCCGGACGCCGCGATCTTCCCCGCCTTGGCGGCGGTCAGCGATTGGGCGGCGGGACAGCGCTACGAGCCGGCCGCCGTGAGCGCCTTTCTCCAGGTGGCCGATTACTATCTCGTGGCCCATGCCAAGACGGGCGGCCATACCATTGTCACGCACGAGGTTCCCTCAGCCTCCACCCGCAGGATCAAGATTCCGGATGCCTGCATCGGGCTGGGCATCAAGTGCATGACGCCTTACGAGATGCTGCGTCGGGAACGGGCGCGTTTCATCCTGGACCACACGGCACCAGGCCTTTGAACTATGACTTGGTGATTGCCGGCAGGTCCGCGTTCATCCCCGTTCCTCGGCGGTTGGAGATCGGTTGCCAGTTCCCAGTTCCGGCCCGCGGCTTTTCGGCTCTTTGCGTTTCTTTCGGCGAAGAGAGTTCCCGGTTCTCGGGGATTCGGTGGGGCAAGCCCCACCCCACGGGTTCCGATCTCTGCGTCTTGGCGTCTCTGCGCGAGTAGCCTCTTGGTTGCGGCCGCAGGCCGGGCTGGGTCCTTCGTGCTATTCGTGGTTGAAGAAAGCTTTGGAATGCTGGAACATTGGAATACTGGAATCGGGGCGACCGGCACGCCTCCGCCTGCCCATCCTTCCATTATTCCCTTCTCGCCTGGCATTGCCGGCCGAAGCCGGGGACGGCTAGGGCAAGGCGGTGGGCGGAGCCCACCCTACCGGCTAGAGAGCAGTTCGCAGTTGACAGTTCTCAGTTCCCAGTTGCGGCCTGCGGCCGGAGGTTGCCGCGCTGGGCTCGCAATGACATGTTGCGGAAGTAGTTTCAAGTTTGAAGTTTCAAGTGTTAAGATGGGCAAGTCCGTGATCCGGCTTCCTACTTCACACTTCACAGTTCACACTTGACACTTCGTACTTTACACTTCACCCTTCACACTTTCACCCTATCTGGGCCCATCCGGATAGCGTCTGACGACGCCACTACGAACTCGAGCCTGGGAGTGGCGTTTTTGGGCGAAAAAATCAGACCGCCAATCAGACCGCCAAGGGGACCCCGTAAATCAGCCAAAAAACCGCGTTCTTTGCCCGTGCCGGCTCCGACGGCCACGCCGGGCGACCGGCCGCCGGGGTTCCTGGCCGCCAAAAACTGCATTTTTGGCAGCGCCAGGTCAGACCGCCATCAGACCGCCAAGGTCCCACGGTCTACGGGCCGAAAACCGCGTTTTCAGGGGCGCCAGTGGGGTTACCGGCATCAGACCGCCATATATATATGATTTGGCGGTCTGAATTCTTCGCGGGAGAAACGCCCAACTCGTGGGGGGACTTGGCGGACTGAATTTTTCGCGTAAGAACGCGGCTTTGGGGCTTGGTTCCGTTCCGGCCGGGGTGAGCATCTTTGGGCGGTGGCCCCCATCTTGCGGCTTATGCCTACTTGTCCGCCGGGACGGGGG
>VGYL01001096.1 GCA_016872975.1 Planctomycetota bacterium | reverse complement strand
GATGGCGGAAGGCTTAACCGACCACAAGTGGACGCTGGCTGACATCCTGTGGACGCCGATTCCTTCCTCCACGGTTTAGGGGGAGACTACCACAGCCCAGTTTCCATGAAACAAATAGCCCGGTTGGCCGGCGTCTCCCAGAGCACGGTCTCCCGGATCCTCAGCCGTTCGACTTCCAGGGTCCCGATCAGTGAGGAAACTCGGGAACGCGTGCTCGCAGCCATGAAGGAAATGGGCTACCGCCCCAACCTGCTGGCGCGGCGTCTGCGCTCTGACGAGCCGCATGCCTTGTTCATCGCCCTTGCCACGGCTTCTCAGGCGCCCCTGGTTGTGCTCAGCTCGGTCTACAACGGCGCGGTGCTGTATGCCAGCTCCAGCCCGGTTCCCATCCAACTGACCGTGGAGCCTTACGGCCGCGGACATCTGAGGGATCTGCCGGGACTCCTGAGTATGAGCCGGTTCAATGGCGCCATAATCTCCAACAGCAGCCCTGAGGACGAACGTTTTCTGGCGGGTCAGGGTGTGGCAGTGCCCGTAATCGTCTTCAATCGCCGCGTGGACGGGTGCAACTACATCGACTCGACCAACGCGCAGTCCGGCCGCCTGGCTGCCGAGTACCTGATACAACGCGGTCGCCGGCATCTCTGCGTGCTCTATGCCGCCATGCTGACTCAGTCAACCGACCTGCGCCGGCAGGCGTTTCTGGAAACAGCGCAGCAGCATGGCCTGCCGCGATGGGCTGAGGCGGTCGGTGCGACCTTCAACGAGGATGGTGGGTACGAGGCCATGACGGCCTTCCTGGCCACCGGTCGGCCATGCGACGGCGTGTTCTGTGTCGGCGACTATATGGCCGTGGGCGCCATGCATGCGCTGCGCGGCTCGGGCCGGCGCATTCCCGTTGATGTGGCCGTTGTCGGCCACGACAACGTGGACATGGCCAGGTACACGGTTCCGCCTTTGACCACGTTCGACCTGCCGCTGAGGGATATGGCCCAAGCGGCAATGGAGGCTCTGGTCGGCATTCTCACCAGCGAAGTGGCCGAACCGGTGCAGAAGGTCTTTGAAACAAAGCTCGTGATCAGGGAGTCGGCATGAGCCTCTTCCGCTCGCAGATGCATCCTGCGATTCGTGACCTGTTTGTGACACCGCCGCCCCAACCGGGTTGGCGCGTGCATTGTCCGGCCCTGGTGGAGATGCCGGCGGGGGATCTGCTTGCCGCCTGGTATGCCGGGCGGTGGGCGCCCGAAATCGGCCCAAGCCAGGATCCGCGCGGGCAGATCTATGCGGCGCGCTTCAGCTTGCGCGAGGGTCGCTGGAGTCAGCCACAGCCCTTCCACACGTCAGCTCATCCGGTCATGGATCCGGTCCTCTTCTTGCTGCCGGGAGGGGGTCTCGGCGCTCTGACGACCGTCGTCGAAGATGATCAGTGGACGCAACCAGGTGGCGGACGTCTCTACTTCTGCCGATCCGACGACGGCGAAAGCTGGTCAGTCCCAGAGAAAGCTGTGGGAGCGGGTGCGAGCGAGCTCGCCGGGATGCGCGTGCGCAATCGGCCGGTCGTTGCCGGCGACCGGCTGATCCTGGCGGCCAGCCTCGAAGCAGGTCACTTCCATACACTGGCGATTTACACATCCGATGATCGGGGCATGACGTGGCGCCACCGCCAGGACATCAGCGCCGCCGACGGCACCTATCTGCGCGAGCCTGCGCCCCTCACCCTGCAGGATGGGGAGGTGCTCATCTACGTACGCTCCGCCGGGCCGGGGGAGCGACACTCGCGCGACGCGTACCCGCCGGCCGTACAAGGCGCGATCTGGGAGAGCCGCTCCGCCGATCTCGGCGTCACCTGGAGCGCGCCGCGTCCGACGATGTTGCCCAACAATGATAGCGGCTTCGACCTGATTCGCTTGCACGATAGCCGTCTGGCCCTGGTCTACAACCACACCCGCACGCCGGGCTGCGAGCATCGCCATCCGCTGGCCCTGGCGCTCTCTGCCAATGAGGCGCAGACGTGGAGCCAGCCGATCATCCTGGATCCAGGCCCCGGTGAGGTCTCGTATCCCATCGCCACTCAGGATCGCGATGGCTACCTTCACGTGCTGTACTCCTGGCAGCGACAGCGCATCCGGCATCTTGCAGTGGATTTGGCAGCGTGCTAATCAAAGGAGGTCAACGCCCATGAGAACCCCGATCATTCCCGATTCAGACTTCAGGCAGCGTGTGACCCGGCTGCAAGCCGAGATGGCGCGCGCGGACATGGATGTGCTCGTCACCTACTCCTCCGAATCAGAGCCAGCCAGCAGCCGGTACCTGGCGGATTTTTGGCCGTTCTTTGACTTCGCCGCGGTGGTCGTGCCGCGGGAGGGCGAGCCCGTCCTGGTGACAGGCGGGCCGGAATCGTTCGAGTTCGCCCGCCAGTTCTCACGCATCGTGAATCTGCACATCCATCCCGGGCTTGTGGAATCGTCGGCCCCCGACTGGGTGCCGCCCGTCGTGCATGAGAACTTCGCGTCCATCATTG
>VGYL01001095.1 GCA_016872975.1 Planctomycetota bacterium | reverse complement strand
CGGTTCGGGGACCTGGTCTGTCCCGCCTGCCGGGTCCAACACATCACGCCCGCGGGGATGCTGGTCGTGCCGGGCACCGGCTGCTGTGCGCTGTGCCGGGCCGCGTTTCGCGTGCCGCCGCGTGTGGCCCGCCTGGCGAATCGCCGGCAGGAGGCCTACCAGCAGCGCCACGGGCCGCCCCCGACCGGACGCTCCTGCCCTGGAAGGAGCGTGCGGTGATGGGTCAGGGCGGAAAAGTCCGCCGGGCCCTGGCCGGTCAGATCGGCGAGCAACGTGCCGGCCAGCATCGTGAAGGGCTTATCGCTGACATCGAAGAGGGCAGGCCGGGTCGAGCTACAGACGCGAAGCAGCGCCTGGCTGGAGTCGACAAGCGGGACGAGCCACTTGTACTGGCCGGTGTTGCCGACGTTGGGCGGATAGACGGGCGTCCAGGAGAAGCCGTTATCCGGCGAAAACTCGATCAGCACCGGCTCGGCGATTCCTTCGCTCTGCCAGCGGACGGTCACGACCTTGCCGGCCGTGAGGGCCTCGCCCCCGTTCGGGGCCAGCACCTTGAGCGTACCGGTCTTCGACGCCAGGGCGGGGCGCAGATCGTTGAAATCCTGCGTGCCCCAGATGTTCGGGGCGCCAAAGGTGCTGAAGCGCTTGCTGCTGTCGTACTTGGTCGAATCCGGCGCGAGGGCGGCACTGGGATCGGCCTTGAGCACAAAGACTTCCGTGCCACTGACCCCCACGCCCGGGACGATGCCTTCGCCCACCGGTCCCAGGACGACCGCCCCGCCCATGTTGCGAACGCGCAACTGCCAGTTCTTGTTGCTCACGGTGAAGTTTCGGGCCGAGATGTACTTGCCGTCGGCGTCGTTGCCGGCCTGGACGTTGATCCACCAGTCCCCGGCGGCGGGATCGTAGCTGATATCGCTCGGCACGTTCTGCGCCACCGTGACGATCGTGCCCGCCCGCAGATCCGACCAGATCGGATGAGCGGTGAGCGTGAGGACGCGATCGAGCTTGCCGCTGCCGAACAACTCGAACTGCCAGCCGCGCATATCCAGATGGTCCTTGATGACCACCAGCTCGAACCAGTCGCCGCCGTTGCCGGGAATGCGGCCGAAGAAGCTGTCCGCCGCCCGCCCGCCCCGCTCATCGGCCGCGGAATCGCCGCCGCCCAGAAACGAGCTGCCCTCGACCGCGTTGTACTCATTCAGGATGATGTCCGTCGCCCCTGCGGTCCCGCCCAGCAGCGACAGCGTAACGACCAACAACGACATGCTTACCCGAGCCATATTCACCCCTTTCGATTTAGGAATTACGATTTATGATTTATGATTTATGATTCATAAATCATAAATCATACGTGCCGTCCGGCCGGACCTGGAGAGCCTCGGTGTCGCGATAGAAGTCCAGCAGGGCAATGGCATACTCGACCAGGGCATTCGTGGCGGCGCTGCGGGCGTCGTACAGATCCCCCAACGCATCCAGAACACGGCGACTGCTGGCCTGGCCATGCTGCAGCAACACCGAGGCTTTCCTGGACCGCATCTGGGCCGTCGCCAGCCCCTCGGACGCCACCTGGTACCTTGCGGCAGTCGCCAGCAGCTTGCGGTGGGCATCGCGGACCTCGACGCGGATGGTATCCGCCAAGTGATCGTAGCCCCGACGACGTTCTTCCACGACGAGCAAGGCCAGGCGATACACATGCTGCTCGGGCACGCGATCCAGCGGCAGGTCGAGGACCGGTCCGACCGTGACCGCCCGGTTGCCGCGGGTGTCCACCTCCACCGCGGCCGTCAGCCGCAGATCGGCGCGCAGACGGTCGGCGGCCACATGGACCGCCCGGTGGGCATCCAGAACCGCGTCGGCGCTGTTGGTCAGATCCAGACGCCGGCAGAGGGCCGTCTCGACGGCGTCCTCGAGAGCCAGTTCCGGCGGCGGCAGTCCGTGGGTCCGCAAGGCTTCCAGGAGCCCCAGGTCCATCTGGAACTCGGCGGCGATCGGCAGGGCCAGCGTGAGCTTGAATTCGTCCAATGCCTGCTGGTGCTTGCGCTGCGCCACGATCAGCGCAGCGCGGGCCCGGAGCATATCCTGGTGAATCTGATCGGCCTCCAACCCCTGGAGCCAACCGGCCGTCACCAACTTCACCACCCGGCCGTGCAGGGCCGCCAGGGCATCATAGTACGCCTGCGTGTTGTGCGTGCTGTCCTGCAATTCGAGAGCCCGCAGGTACTGAGTCGCCACCGCCACGGCAAAGACCTTGCGGAAGCGGTTGAACGCGCGGATCTGGTACAGCGTGTTGCGCTCGGCCTGGGTCAGAGGCTCCAACACGATACGCGGGTCGCTCCCGCGCAGCAGCGGCTGCGCGAGCGCGGCACTGAAAACGGAGCGCAACCCCCGCGGGCCTTCACCGGCCAGAACGTCGGCCCAGGCGGTCGCGACGTTGGTGGCGATCTGGGCGCCGGCGGCCAGGAGGCGGTTAAAACCGAAGTTGGCCTCCGCCTGAATCACGTCGCTGGTCATGCCCGCG
>VGYL01001094.1 GCA_016872975.1 Planctomycetota bacterium | reverse complement strand
GATGGCGGAGGAGCAAGACCATCGGCAAGCTCCGAAGACTGCGCTTGCCGCTGCCACCCATTCTCTGTTACCCGAAGAAGCTGTTTCTTGAACCAGGCCTTCTCCGGCGTTTTCCAACTGTCTTTCGGTGAGTCTGGAGAGGCCGAAGATCCGGTTGATTGCTCATGCCGAGGCATCGAAATCGCCAAGAATGCGTGAGAACGTGGGTACGAGAGCGTTTCTTCTTGCAAATTGTGCAAGCTCCGCTCAAAATGCAGGGATGGAAATGGTCGAGCGTCCTGAATTGTTGTCGCGGATTGAGAATCGATTTCGGTCCAACCCGGTGGTTCTCCTGCAAGGCCCGCGTCAATGCGGCAAGACGACGCTGGCCCACCAGTTCGCGGCCGACCGCCAGGCCGAGTACTTCGATCTGGAATCGCCGGCCGACGTCAGGCGCTTGGCCCAGCCCATGACCACGCTGGCGCCCTTGACCGGCTGGGTGGTGATTGACGAAGCCCAGTTGCAGCCGGGGCTCTTCCCTATTCTGCGCGTGCTTGCCGATCGGCACCCTCTGCCCGCGCGGTTTCTGCTGCTGGGCAGTGCTTCATCCGACCTGGTACGCGGCGTGTCGGAGTCTCTCGCCGGGAGGGTGGCGCTGATCCCCATGGCCGGCTTCGATCTCTCGGAGGCAGGTTCCGCGGCCTTGCGCACGCTCTGGTGGCGCGGCGGATTCCCGCGGTCCTTCTTGGCTCGAACCGATGCCGAAAGTCGGCAGTGGCGGGAGGACTTCATCCAGACCTTTCTAGAGCGCGACCTCCGCCGGTTCGGCGTGCAGGTGGCGCCGATGGCCTTGCGGCGGTTCTGGACGATGGCCGCCCACTACCACGGCCAGATCTGGAATGCCTCGGAGATCGGACGGTCCCTGGGCGAAGCCCACACCACGGTGAAACGGCACCTGGATATTCTGTGCGGAGCTTTCGTGATGAGGCAGTTGCCGCCCTGGTTCGAGAACCTCGGCAAACGCCAGATCCGGTCGCCCAAGGTGTATCTGCGTGACAGCGGATTGTTGCACGCCCTGCTGGGTCTCCCGTCGTTTGCCGCCCTGGAGGCACATCCCAAGTTGGGGGCGTCGTGGGAAGGGTTTGCCCTGGAGGAGGTCTTGCGCCTCACGGGGGATCGCGAAGCCTACTTCTGGAACACGCAGGGCGCAGCGGAGTTGGACCTGCTCGTATTCATCAGCGGGCAGCGCATAGGATTCGAATTCAAGTACGCCGACGCCCCGATGGTCACCAAGTCGCTCCAGGTCGCCCAGGAGGACTTGAAGCTCAGTCACGTGTTCATCGTCCATCCCGGATCGAAGTCGTACCCGTTGAACGAATGGGCGGAGGCGGTGAGCCTTCCTGATGTGCGGACGCGGCTCGGCACTCTGGAGACGCGGAACGAAGGACCGCTCAGACCCGCGTAAACGCGGAACTCCGAACCGCGCCATCGCCGAACAGGCGATTACGCCGGCGGAAGGCCGGGATTTTGGCGGGAATTTGGCGTTGCCTGCCTATCCCGGCCTTGTATAATGGTGCGTCCCTGGAACGCAATAGAGGGTTGTGTCCCGCGCCCGGTTGTGACCCCAGGGTGGACGGTCAATTTCGTCGAGCGGTTGCGTTCGCAATAAATGAGGTTCAGTGAGCGTTTTTCTTTGGGAAAAGGCGCTCGGCCGAGCATGGAGTCTTTAGGATAAGGAGGTACGAGATGGCACGACCGGTAACGCTATTCACGGGACAGTGGGCGGACCTGCCGCTGGAGGTCCTGGCGCAGAAGGCCAAGAGCTGGGGCTATGACGGCCTGGAGTTGGCCTGCTGGGGCGACCACTTCGAGGTGGACAAGGCCCTGAAGGATGACAATTACTGCAAGGCCAAGCGGGCGATGCTCGACAAGTACGGCCTGAAGGTGTTCGCCATCTCGAACCACCTGGTCGGCCAGTGCATCTGCGACAACATCGACAATCGCCACAAGGTCATCGTCCCGCCGGAGATCTGGGGCGACGGCAAGCCCGAGGGCGTCAGGCAGCGGGCCGCCGAGCAGATGATCAACGCCGGCAAGGCCGCCAAGAAGCTCGGCGTCGGCGTGGTCAACGGCTTCACCGGCAGCTCGATCTGGCACCTGCTCTACTCGTTCCCGCCCGTCTCGGGCGACATGATCAAGGCCGGCTACGAGGACTTCGCCAAACGCTTCACGCCGATTCTCGACGCGTTCAAGAAAGAGGGGATCAAGTTCGGCCTGGAAGTGCATCCCACCGAGATCGCGTTCGATATCGCCTCGGCGCAGCGGGCGATTGACGCCGTCAAGGGCCATGAGGCGTTCGGGTTCAACTACGACCCCAGCCACCTCGGCTACCAGGGCGTCGATTACGTCAAGTTCATCCGCACGTTCGGCAAGCGGATCTGGCACACCCACATGAAGGACGTGTGGTGGGGCCATGGGGATGGCACCGTCGGCGTCTTCGGCGGCCATACCGAGTTCACGGACCCCCGCCGGTTCTGGGATTT
>VGYL01001093.1 GCA_016872975.1 Planctomycetota bacterium | reverse complement strand
GTCCACGAACCCGTGATTCATCAAGGGGATCACCGCCGACGGTCCCAGTCCCGCCGGCGTCAAGGCCCCGGCCAGGCTCAGGCCGATCGTCACATCCTCCCGCGAGTACTTGTCCCGCAGCAGGTGACAGGCAGCCCGCAGCCGGCCCCCGTTGTAGGCGTCCATGTTGTCGATCAGTTGCACGAGGTCCGTGGCCGCGGTGATCGGTTGCGGCAAGATCCGTGTGCCGCAGAGGTACCGCCCTTTGCTGGAGTCTTTTCGCATGATCCTGGTTGTTCCTTTCGTTGTGCGCTGTGCGTCCTACGTCGTGCGCCACACGGGCACTGCCCTTACACCGTCCCACGTGACGCGCGGCGAACTCGGCAGGTATTCTACCGTACCGTCCGAGCCGGGGGAAGTCACAACCTCCTTCGGAAAGGGGGTGCCTGATCGTTCTTGCGATCCGGGCGGGTCAGATGCCGTCGTGCAGGCCCGTGGCGAGGGCGTCTCGCCCTTGCGTGTCGCGGGCGTCCTGCCCGCGATTCGAGGGCGTCCCGCCCTCGCCACGCAAGAACAAGGGCGAGACGCCCTCGCCACGAGTGCGCGTCACGAAGGGCATGCACCCTCGGGAAGATGCGTTGGGCCACTCTCAGAGAAAGCGTGAAGAATGTCATTGCGAGGAGCGCAGCGACGAAGCAATCTCAAGGATCCACCGGGGAGGTTGCTTCAAACCGCAGACGTACGCGTCGAGTTCCCGGATACGGAGGGTTGCCGCCCGGGGCCAACTCTGGTACAACAGCGGCGGTAGGAACAGGATTTTGGAGTCTCTCATCCCATCGAGGTCTTGAGCAGCATGAACGACACGACCCGCCCGAACCGACCCACCCCGCCTGCCGTGCCGAGCTACCGAATCCCGTTATTTCTGTTGCTGGGGGCCGCCATGCTCGGCCTGTCCTGGGGGGCCCGCGCGGCGCCGGCCGCGATGGAGCCCCGGATTCTCGAAGCAGTGGACCTCGAGCCGGTCTGGGCGGGGCACAGCGTGGGCTTTTGCCTTCTGACGCACGGAGACCATCAATTCGCCGCCTATTACGATGCCGAGCGCCGCATGACCGTGGCCGGCCGCAGATTGGGCGAAGAACGCTGGGTCCTGGCGAAGCTTGACTCCACGCTGGGCTGGGACTCGCACAACTACGTGACGATGGCGATCGACCGCGCGGGCTGCCTGCACGTCTGCGGCAATATGCACGTGGTGCCGCTGGTCTATTTCCGCTCGGACAAGCCACTCGACGTGCGGTCGTTGCGGCGTGTGCCGGCCATGACGGGCGAGGCGGAAAAGCGCGTCACCTATCCGCAGTTCTTCCGCACGCCGGAAGGGGCGCTGCTTTTCATGTACCGCGACGGGAGCAGCGGCAACGGCCGGCGGCTGGTCAATATCTATGATGAGACCACGCGCACCTGGACCCGTTATCTGGATAAGCCACTGCTCGACGGGACCGGCCGGAGCATGAACGCCTATCCGGCCGCCATCCGGCAGGGCCCCGACGGCTTCTTCCACCTGGTCTGGATGTGGCGCGAGACCCCGGACTGCCGCACCAATCTGCATATTTCCTACGCCCGCAGCCGGGATCTCAAGCACTGGGAAACCGCCGGGGGCAGGGCGGTCCCGCTGCCCATCACGCCGGACAATCTCGACGTGGTCGTCGATCCGACGCCCGCCAATCGCGGCATGATCAACGTCGGGTTTGGCATTGGGTTCGATCCCGCGCAGCGCGCCGTCATCCATTACCACAACTACGACAAGGACGGGAACAGCCAGATCTACCTCGCCCGCTGGGAAGACGACGCCTGGGCCATTCGCCAGGTCAGCCGCTGGGAGTATCGCTGGGATTTCCAGGGCGGCGGCTCGATCCCGGTGGACCTGGGCGCCCAGCCGGTCCAGGTGCTCGCCGATGGGCGGTTCGTGCTGTCCTGGTCCCACGTGAAATACGGCTCGGGCGCGTGGCTGCTCGACCCGGCGACCCTGCAGGCCAGCGAGACCAGCAAGCTGCCGCCGCGTTACCCGGCCCAACTGACCCGACCCCAGACGAAGTTCCCCGGCCTCGGCGTGCGCTGGGCCGCCGACTTGACCGAAACCCCACAGCAGGACCGCCGCTATGTCCTGCGCTGGGAGTCCCTCGGCTCCAACCGCGACCGGCCGCGTTCCGGCCCGATCCCCGAACCGACCATGCTCACCCTTTACGCTCTGACTGGGGCAGGAGAGAAGGAATGAAGTACGTGCGATTCCCGGTGATGATGTTGATGGCCCTGGTCGTTGGCGGTGTGGGCGCGAGGGTCGCTGCGGCCCAACAGAGCGACGAGAGACTGCCGGCGGCGATCCCGCCGCTGGTCCGAACGATGGACCTGGACATCGGATGCTGGATTGTCGAAGTGCAGGATTCCGTCTCCGATGTGGCCCAGCCGGCGTGGCGAGGGCGTCCCGCCCTTGCGTCGCGAGACCATCCTGGCCTTGCCCTCCGTGACGAGCCCGACGCGCAGCGGCGTTCCGCGCCG
>VGYL01001092.1 GCA_016872975.1 Planctomycetota bacterium | reverse complement strand
GCGATCTGCCCGCGCGGGGCAAGTTGGGCATCTACACCGCCGGTCACGTTGCCCGAAGTGACGATGACGTTCGACGCGGCAGCATAAGAAGAGGCGTTGTTGTACCACTCCGAGGCGTATCGGCTCAACAAATCGGTGAAGCGCACGCGGTATGCGGCCGCGAGCAGGCCGCCCACCGTATACCGCCCGGTCTCATCGCTGGCGCCACTGGCGACGGAACTCCAGGAGTCAGGGTAGACCTCTGCGCGCACGCAGGCCAGCGGGTTCCCATCGCCGTCGGTTACCACACCCGAGACCTGTCCCGGCAGCGAGAGGGAAGCGTTGATGTCCTGCGTCGTGGTGTTGGCGCTGACGCTCACCCGGGTAGCGGAGTCAGGACTGGCCGAATCCTGGTAATACTCCGGCGCGTAGACCCCCGCCGGATCGTTGAAGCGCATGACATAGGATGTGTAGGTGGGCAGCCATTTGACCTCGTAGCGCCCATCAGCGCCGGTCTGCGCGCTTCCTCTCGAGTAGCAGTAGCCATAGTAAGAATAGTTGCTGCAGTTATAAGCCACGACCTGCACCCCTGCCAGGGGTGTGACGCCATCCGGTCCGGTGACACGCCCCGCGATGTTTCCAGTCTCTTGGACAACGGGCGGCGTCGAAGGTATCGGAACGAGCGCCGCATTCACATCGGCTGTCGTGGCGCCCGAAGTCACGGTCACTCCCGTGCGGGTCGCCGATCGGTGGGTTCCGCCAGAGGCGCTGAACCTGAGCCGATATGGCCCCGCAATCAGGCCGCTCAACTCATAGACGCCGTTCGAGGCCGTCTGTGTAGTGGCAACCTGCCAGCTCTCGTTGTAGCCGTAGTAGGCTGACACATAGGTGTTAGCGAGTGGACTTCCGCTGCCAGCGTTGGTCACGGTTCCCCGGATGCGTCCGGCAGCAGCCAGGGAGACATCCACGCCGGCCACGGTTGCGTCAGCGCCGACGGATACGGAGTCGGCCGTGCTGCTTGAGTGGCCGTCGTTATAGTACTCCGCCACGTAGTTACCGGCAGGATCCTCGAAGCGCACAAGATACACGCCGGCCACCAGGCCGCCCAGGGAATATCCGCCTGACACATCAGTCGTCGTGTCGCCGATCTCCTGCCAGTAGCTGCCTTCGTACCAGTATCCCTTCGCGCGAATCCCGCCCAGCGGCGTAAGGCTATTCGGCCCGGTCACCGTGCCGGTGATCCGACTGACACCAGCCAGGGAAGCGTTGATCCCTTCGGTCGTCGCCCCGGCGCTCACGGCGACGAGCTTCGCATTTCCGCTCTTCAGCGCGTCGTCGTACCACTCCGGCGCGTGCTGGCCGGCAGGATCGCGGAAGTAGACCTTGTAATTGCCCGCTTCCAGGCCACCGTAGTTGTATTGCCCTGCCGTGTCTGTGTTCGTGCTACCCAGGAGCGAACCACCTTGCGAGTAGACTTCCACGGTGATACCGGCCAGGGGGGTCACGCCGTCAGCCCCGGTCACCAATCCGGCGATGCGCCCCCTTTCCGCAAGCGCGGCGTTGATGCCCGCCGTCGTCCCACCTGTCGCCACGACGACCTCATCTGCGCCGACAGAGGTCGGAGAGTCGTCGTACCACTCGGTGGCATAGACGCCGCCGGGGTCCGTGTAGCGCACCTGGTACGTGCCCGCCTCCAGCCCCGCTGCTGCGTATTGCCCTGCGCCATCTGTGTTCGTATCGAGCACCCAGGCGCGCGACCCGCATTGATAACGGTACACGCTGACCCGGATGTTCGGGAGGGGCGTGGCGCCATCGGCCGCAGTGACCGTTCCGGTGATCTGGCCGTCGCCAGCGGGCTTGAGCCGGTTCACCGCGGCGGCTGTTGCGTCCGTCCTTGCCGCTGCACTCTCGTTTGTAAATGCCTGGGGTCTTTCGGCCACATAAAAAGCCGCCGCCACGATGCGTTCGACCTCCGGCATCCGCGCCAGCCGCTCGGCCGCGTCGCCGTCTCCCTGGACGAAGAAGGCGCTGTTGCCCGGCACGCGCCGGAACTCACTCACTCGGCCCGATCGCTGTTCCTCTGTCAGGACGCGCCCTACCTGCTCGAGGGTGCATTCGATTCCGGCGCAAAGCGAAGGTTCATCGGAGGAGGGCAGCGACGACGCATCAGCCACCAACCGCACCCAGCGAGAGTCAGGTAGTTGGACAACCACTACGAAAGGAACGTGTCGCCCCGCCATCGCGTCCAATTCCGACCATAGCTGAGACTCAATGACCTGGGTAACTGACACCGGATCACTTGGCTCCACCGGCGAGGCGGATGAAGCTGTCGGCGTGATGACGACGTGAGGCGGAGGCGTTGAACTCGGAACCGGAGAGTCGGCTCGCGCGTCCTTCTGATCTTGAGATCCTGAACCGGCCAAGACGAGCGGCAACACAATCCTGTGTTGCGAGACAGAAATACTCTCCCTCTGTGGCGGTTCTGAAGAAGGCGGTAGAACCTCGGTCGGCGGCGCCTGACGTATCGTATCGGGAATGGGCGTCGGAACAGGC
>VGYL01001091.1 GCA_016872975.1 Planctomycetota bacterium | reverse complement strand
AGATCGGTTACTCCGGCTATATGGGATACGAGTTGTGCCACCCGCTGCCCGTCGTGGACGGCCAGACGGTCGGCCTCGAATTCGCAGAAAAGAACGCCAAGTTGGCCGCCGAGTTCATGCGCGGCGCGCTCAAGACGTCATAGAATGGAAGAAACCAGCATCACCAGGCGCAGCTCGTTTGTAGGGTGCTCGTAAGAGCATAAGATAGCGTCTGACGACGCCACTACAAACCCTGCGGCCGCCCGGCGAACGGGAGAAACGGCTTGGGAACAAAGACATGGAAAATCGGACCGGCAGGATTCACCGACAGACGAAGGAAACGGACATCGCCTGCGAGCTCGACCTTGACGGCGTGGGCCGGTACGAGATCGACACGGGCGTGGGGTTCCTCGATCACATGCTCACGCACCTGAGCAAGCACGGCCGGATCGACCTGGTCGTCCGGGCCAAGGGCGACCTGCACATCGACCCGCACCACACGACGGAAGACCTCGGCCTGTGCCTGGGCGACTGCCTGCTCAAAGCGCTGGGCGACAAGAAGGGCATCGCCCGCTACGGCCATAGCTCGGTGCCCATGGAGGACGCCCTGGCCAACCTCGCGCTGGACCTGTCCGGCCGGCCGGCGTGCGTCTACCACGCCGAGTACCGCACGACCAAGATCGGCGATTTCGACGTCGAGTGTATCGAGGAATTCCTGCGGGCGTTCTCCAACAGCGGCAAGTTCAACCTGCACGTGAATGTCCCCTACGGCTCCAACAGCCACCATATCGCCGAGGCGATCTTCAAGGCCCTCGGCCAGGCGCTGGCGACGGCGGTCCGCATCGTCGGAACAGACATTCCCAGCACGAAGGGGCAGTTGTGATCGAAGAGCCGAAACCGCCGGAGTATCGCGTGGGCATCGGCACCGACATCCATCGGATCGTCGAGGGCCGCAAGCTCATGCTGGGCGGGGTCCACATTCCCTTCCCCGCGGGCCTGCTCGGCCACAGCGACGGCGACGTGGCCCTGCACGCGATCGTCGATGCCCTGCTGGGGGCCGCCGGCCTGGGCGACATCGGGACCCTGTTTCCCGATACCGACGTGCAGTGGAAGGACGCCGACAGCAAGGCCTTCCTCTACACGGTCCGGGAGCAGCTCGAGAAAAAGCAGTGGGAAGTGGTCAACGTGGACCTGACGATCCACACGGAGGCCCCGAAGCTCGGCCCGATGAAGGGTCAGATCCGCCGCTGCATCGCCGGCCTGCTCGGCATGGACTTCGCCTCGGTCAACGTCAAGGCCAAGACCAACGAAGGCCTCGGCGAAATCGGTTCCGGCGACGCCATGTCCGCCACCGCCATCGCCCTGCTCCGCAAAAAAACCCGCAGAACGCTGTAGTGGAGACACAGGGGGCGCGGAGTCCAGAATGCGTTTCGGCCACGTTTCTTGCCATCGATCAGGTAGGTCAATAGTGGATGATATGAAGTATTGAGGGCCACGGATACTTCTACGATGCCAATGAAGGACATTCAGGTTGCGGTGGACCATATCGCACAGGTGTACCACCCGCAGTGCGTGGTGTACTGCCACCGATGATCATGCTTGCACTGGAGGTTCCATGCTTCCCTATGACCTCAAGGGGGCTCGACTACCCGCACTGGAGCGGAACGAACTCAAATACCGCGCACTTGAGATGGTGCTAATCCTCTTCAGAGTTGAGCACTTGAGAGGTTTCGTGCTCGAGTCAATTCGGGCGACAGACAGATTCCACAGACCTACAAACCCAAGGATTCCGCTCAATGCCAAGAAGGTATATGAGAAAGCACGGGCCGTCCTTATTGCTGACGGAATCCTCACCCAAGCAGAGAGCGATGAAATCCAGAGCCTTGTTGACTACAGGAATACCGTGGCACATGAGATCCAGTCACTCACCTGTGGCATAGCGGATGATGCGCGGTTGGCGCAATATTATGCGGAATCGAGAGGTATCAAATACGACGACAAGGCAGTTGCGAAGCTACAGCACTATCATGACAAGATAGAGGAGGGGTTTACATCGAAAGGTTACATCATGTCGCTGCCATTGGACTGGGCTGCGTTTGCAGCGGCAGAAAGAACGTACGAGCAAGAACTGCATCGTTTGAGACGGAAGATCACACGCCAAGTGGCCATACGGAATGAGGAGATACAGAAACTCAATGCCGAGCTGTCCGCAGAGATATCCGGGACTCCATTGGAGGCTCATCCGTCACACCCGCGGAACAAGGCGGCGAATGGAACGTTGACGAAGCACGGTGTAGAGACGTGCTACCGCCTGTTTGATAAGAAAAGAAGTACATTGGCGGTTGCGCATCTAATGAGAATTTCGTACCGCTCTGCAGCGAGCCGGCGTAAAGCATGGGAAGAGGCAGGTGGCCGGACCCGACATCGTAAGATGCCTTGAGACACTTCGGAATTCCGAAGAATTCCGGCGACACCATACTCAATTCTGAAGCCCCTCGGCCGCGTTGTGTGAGAGGGGCACTGCCTCGTTGCTATTCCTCCGCCGATGGGGGA
>VGYL01001090.1 GCA_016872975.1 Planctomycetota bacterium | reverse complement strand
GGCAATGTCCTCTGGAAACAGGACACCGCCGTAGCGCCGCTGACCTTGGCCGCCGATTCCCAACGGGTGTACTGCCATGATGGCGAGAGGCTTGTATCGTTCGACCGGCGCAGCGGCGCGCCGCTGTGGAGCTCCGAGCCGGTCGCCCGCCGGCGGCCCATGCCGGTCTGCTTCGGGCCGCGCCTGCTGGTCTGGAAGGATGTGGTCGTCTTCGCGGGCGGCAACCGCTCGATGACCGCCGTTGCCGCCGAGACCGGCAAGACTCTGTGGTCCGCCGGCCATCCGCGCTCCGGGCACCAGTCGCCCGAGGACCTGTACGTGGTCAACGGCCTCGTCTGGTCCGCCGATATCGCCCTCGGCGCGGATTCCGGGGTCTTCCAGGGGCTGGACCCGCACACGGGTGCGGTCCGCAAGCAGTTCCCGCCGGATGTGCAGACCTACTGGTTCCATCATCGCTGTTACCCGAGCAAGGCCACGGACAAGTACATCCTGACCTCCCGGACGGGCATCGAGTTCATCGACCACGAGAAAGAGACCTGGGAGCCGCACCACTGGGTGCGTGGCGGGTGCATCTATGGCATTCTGCCCTGCAACGGCCTGGTCTATGCGCCGCCGCAGTCCTGCGGCTGCTACCTGGAGGCCAAGCTCCTGGGACTCAGCGCCCTGGCGCCGGAATCGGCCTCGCTCGCCCGGTTGCGGCAGGGGGGTGAGTCATCCCGGCTCGAGCGTGGGCCGGCGCATGACGCACCTCTGACTGAGGCGCAGTCTTCGGCGCAAGACGACTGGCCGACCTATCGGCATGACACGCAGCGCAGCGGCCGTACTGCCACGACTGTCGCGCCCGACCTGCAACCGCTCTGGCAGGCGGATCTGGGCGGGCGTCTCAGCAGCGTCGTGGTGGCCGACGGCCGGCTGTTCGTGGCGTCCATCGATACCCATACCGTCCACGCCCTGCAAGCGGGTTCCGGTACGCGGCTGTGGAGCTGCACCACCGGAGGCCGCGTGGACAGCCCGCCGACTCTCTGGAAAGGGCGGGTGCTGTTCGGCTCGGCCGATGGCTGGGTATACTGCCTGCGGGCCGCCGATGGGGTACTCGTCTGGCGTTTCCGGGCGGCGCCGGCCGACCTGCGGATGATGGCCTACGAGCAGGTCGAGTCCGTCTGGCCGGTGCACGGCAGCGTCCTGGTGCGGGACGACATCCTGCACTGTGTGGCGGGGCGGTCGATGTTCCTCGACGGCGGATTGCGCCTGTTGCGGCTCGACCCCGCGACCGGGCGCAAGCTCTCCGAGACGATCCTCGACGACCGCGATCCCGACACCGGCCAGAACCTGCAAAGCCACGTGAAAGCGCTGGCCATGCCCGTGTCCCTGCCGGACATCCTGTCCGGTGACGGACGCTACATCTACATGCGCTCGCAGCGGTTCGACCCCAACGGGACGCGCCGGCAGATCGCGCCTCTGCCGGTGGACGAGCAGGTCGGCGAAGCGGCCCACCTGTTCTGCCAGATCGGCTTCCTGGACGACTCGTGGTTCTTCCGCTCCTACTGGATGTACGGCCAGGCGATGGGCGGCGGCTACGGCGGCTGGTTCCGCTCGGGCCGGCTCGCCCCCTCCGGCCGCATCATGGTCTTTGATGACGACACGATCTACAGTTACGCCCGCAAGCCGGAGTTCATGGTGAACGCCTCGGTGCTCGAATACGAGCTGTACGCCGCGGACAAGCAGACCAGGCCCGAGTCGATCCGCCGGGTCGCCCAGGGCGATAAGCAGATCAACGCCGCCTCCCAGAAGAACTCCGCCAACGCCTCCGACTGGGAGCTGCGCCGCAGTTTCCCGCCGGAGCTGCTGCGGGCCGCCGACATCCGCTGGTCCCAGGACCAGCCGCCGCTCCTGGCCCGGGCGCTGGTCCTGGCGAACCGCACGCTCTTTCTCGCGGGACCGCCCGACGTGCTGGATGAGGTCGC
The DNA here is from genome assembly GCA_016872975.1 of Planctomycetota bacterium. Classification (GTDB taxonomy): domain Bacteria; phylum Planctomycetota; class Phycisphaerae; order Sedimentisphaerales; family Anaerobacaceae; genus PLanc-01. The sequence goes on along the minus strand of VGYL01001090.1, from coordinate 569 downwards.
CGCCACCCGCCGGCCCGACGATCCGGCCGTCCAGAAAGCCCTGCTGCGCCAGGAAGCGGCCCTCGAAAACCGCAGCGGCGCGCTGCTGCTGGCCGTCTCCACCGCGGATGGGAAGAAGCTCGCCGAGCACAAGCTCGACAGCGCCCCCACCTGGGACGGCATGGCCGCCGCCGCCGGCCGGCTCTATCTGTCCACCATGGACGGCAAGGTCCTGTGCCTGGGTGGCCGATAGAAGGGATCCTGCTGAGTCTTGAGAGACAATCCGGCAATCAGAACCCGGCGACGGGCGCTCTCCGTAGGGCGAGCGTCCCCGCTCGCCTGAAAGACGTCGTGCGAGGACGCACGACCTACGCGGAGAGCGACGGGTGGCAGCGGCAAGGCCGTAGGCTTTGCGCAGGCCTTGCCGATGGCGGAGGGACCAAACCATCGGCAAGCTCCGAAGACTCCGCTTGCCGCTGCCACCCATCACTGAGCTGGGTTCTCATACACGTTCTAACAGAATGAGCCTGAATATGTCATTGCGAGTCGCGAAGCCGCTGCGCGGCGGGTAGGGGAAAGAAACGTATCCA
>VGYL01001089.1 GCA_016872975.1 Planctomycetota bacterium | reverse complement strand
GCCGTCGGCGGGCAGGCCCGCGGGCGAGGCGGCTCCCCAGTCGAAGTTGATCTGCGGATCGATCCGGTTGAACGCCGGCGTGCCGGCCAGGGCGGCATTGGCGAAGTAGTAGCCGCGCAGACCGCCGCCGGGGGCGAGGGTGGTGAAGCTCCAGACGGCTCCCGCCCGCGTGGTGCCGTCGAGCATGATCTCATCGATCCGCCAGTAGTAGGTGGTGTTCTCGGCCAGCTTGCCGGCGTCGAAGACCATCGCCACCTGGTTGCCTTTGAAGGTGCCGGCGGCTCCCTGGGCCACGGCGTCTTTGTTGGTGCCGAAATAGACGTCATGGCGGATCGCATTCTGGCCCGGCTGCCAGCGCAACGTGACGGCGGCCGGATCGATCCACAGGGCGCCGTCGCGCGGCCGCGGCTCATAGGCGGTCAGGGAAACGGTCGAGAACGACCAGACATCTCCCGGATGGACCGTGCCATTCAACTCCACTTCGTCCACCCGCCAGTAATACTTGGTGCCGGGCACCAGAGGCGGGACGTGAAAATACATCGCCAGGGGCTGACGTGGCGCAACCAGATTGGCCTCCGTCAGTTCCGGCGTCGTGCCAAAGTAGATGTTGTGGAACATCGCCGTCTCGCCGGGACTCCACTGGAACAGCGGCAGGGCCACGTTCAGGGTCCCATCCGCCGGATTCGGCTGCCAGGCCTTGACCCACGGCTCGCGCACGAGATTGCCGATCATGTACTCGATGGCATTGACGAACAGCTTCTGGCCCTCGGCGTTGAGGTTGAATTCGCCCCGGCCTTGGCCGCCGCCTTCGCGGGTGCCGGCGCAGAAGAGCAGGCGTTTGCCCGCCGGGATCTCGGCGCCGCCGACATAGAACGGCGTGCCCGGCTGCCACTCGGCAATGGCGGTCCGCGTCCCGCTGATAGCCTTGGCCAGCAGGGTGCCGTTGCCGTTGTCGAGGACGCCGACCATCGAGACCGTCGCCGACCCAACCTTCTGGTCGTAGATATCGACCTGATTCTGCGCGTTGAGATTGACGCCCTTGAAAATAGGATGCCGCGGATCCGTCACGATCAGGGTCGGCGTGCCCGAATCCTCTGACAGCGTGTTGTTGTTGTACCACACCCAGCGATTGTTCCGGGAGATGTAGGGCGTCGTCATGATCAAAGGCGTTTTGAGGCTATTCCACTGCGCCGGCTCCGGGGCCTCATCATAGCTGCCGCTGTCGCTGTTGCGCGCGACGACGATGACATCGGCCGCGTTCAACTCGGCGAGCTTGGCGGCATCCAGCGTGCGCCAGTAGCCATTGCCCAGCGCCGGACCTTCGCGGTAATCGACCGTATACCCCTGGGCCCGCAGAAATTCGACCCAGCCTACGTCATCCGCTACGCCATCGTTGTTGTTGTCGTACCGACACGACACCCAGATGATGTTGGCGGCCTGGACCGCCGGCGCCAGGCACATTCCCAGCACCATACAGGTAAGAACGAGTTTCTTGGCCATGATCGACCTCCTTCCAATAAAGCCGGAAACGAAGTTGCTCCCCGACGCGCTGCCTGTTGCAGCGCGTCGGGGAGATGAACACCCACTATCCATACGATTCGTAGACACCGGCCGACGCCGATGTCATGACGAATCCTCAGGGCCTCATGACCCGGATATCGTCGATGTAGATGCGGCCGTTGCCGCCCGGGACCGGGGTCTTGCGGTCGCCCACACCGAGGTACAGCTTCTTGACCCGGGCCAGATTGACCCCGGTGAAGCTGCTCAGCGGAATCTTCCACTCGGTCCAAGCCGCCGCGTTCACCAGCGCGGGATCGGAGACCACGGCCACTTTCCCCGTGCTGTCCTCAACACCCACGTACAGACTGCCGGCCGCGTTGGTCAGGTCCGGATCGGTGCCGATCCACACCTGCTGCCAGGCGCCGGTCACGTTGCCGGTGGTGGCCGTCCCGGAGAGCTCCGCCGTCGTGGCGACGTTGACATTGTGGCTGGTCACCGCCAGACCGATGTAGACGGTCGCGCCCATGCTGATCGTCTGCGGGTTCCAGGACATGGCGGTCCACTGGATCCCATCGGTCGAGTAGTAGCCGTTGAACGTGTTGCCCACCCGCTCGATCTTGACCCAGACCGGGGTCCGCAGGGCAATCTGCGCAGGCGTCGCCACCGCCGTGTCGCTGGTGGCCGACGCGCCCGTCATCGCGCGGGCCTGGAACCGAACGCCGTTGGCCGCCGCGGAGTAGACCGCCGCAAACCGCGATCCCGCGTCGAGGCTTTCCCGAATCATCACGCCCACCTTCACCCAGGGATCGGTGGTCACGTAGCTGTCGACCTTGGCCACGATGGAGCCGTCGCCGTTGAGCCGCTTGTGGACGAAGCGGAAGTGATCGGCGGTGCCCCAGATGTCCCGGCCCGAGCCACCCACGGTGAACGCGCCATTGCCTTTGTCCACGTAGTTGACCGGCCGGCCGCGAACCCTCAGGCTCAGGTCGGTAAGCCCCTGGACCGTCCAGTTCTGCAAGGGGGCAAAGGTCAGCTCC
>VGYL01001088.1 GCA_016872975.1 Planctomycetota bacterium | reverse complement strand
CGTCGGCCGTCTTGAGGACGGTAAACGGTTTGAGCTGGGGCAGGTGTTCCGTGGTCACCTCGATATTCGCCCCCAGCAAGGCGAAGCGGGCCTGGTCGAGGGCCGCACGGGTCAGGCGGTCGACATAATCCAAGTCGTGGTTGCCCAACGTCATCGCGTCGTAGCCGAACGAATTCATCGCCGCAATCATGGCCTGCGACTGCGCCGCATAGTATTGGGGTCGCGGATCGGTCCAACGCTCCGGGTAGCGAATGAAGACGTCGCCGGCATTGAGCAGGAAGACGTTGTCGTAGCGGCGGCGCACTTCCTCGATCTTTGCCGCAAAGGCCTCGCAGGGGTTGAAGTTGAAGTGCATGTCGTTATCGTGCAGCAGTACGACGGTGGTCCGCGCCGGCGGCTTGCGCGCCGCGGGTTTCGCGGCCGAAAGATCGGCGCAGACCAACTCCTTGTCGTTCCGCGCGAACACGTGCCGCTGGGCAAACGCCGGGTGCGACCAAGTGACGCCGTCGCCGCGCTGCAACTGTTCGGTGGTCGGGTCGATCAGCTTGGCGCGGCTGATCTCGTGAAAGCCCTCGGGGGTCAGCCGCGCAATGATCAACTCGCCGCGCTCGTTGAACAGCCAGGTCCGGTCGTGGTTGCGAATCAGGTGGATCGTGGCCCAATTGCTCTCCGGCACGGCGGAGCGGTCCTCCCAACGCTGCTCGCCCGTGTCGAGCCGAAGGCACCGCAGGATACCCCGGCCGTCGGCGCCGTAGATGTGCTCCCCCTGGATGACCGGGGTGGAGATCAGGCAGTGCAGGGCGGCGCCGTCTGCGAGTTTCTCGCGCCGCCGGTGCCACACCAGCTCCACTGCCGGTTCGTTTTCGTCCAGCCGCAACAGGTGCGTTCCCGTGTGGGCGTCGGAAAGCAGCAGGAGGTTGCCCTGCCGCACGGGTGTGGCGATGGCGATGGGCCATCGCTCCCAGGGAGTGGGGTGCTCCCAGAGAAGCTGTCCGCTCCGGGGCTCCAGCCCGACAATCCGGCTGGCGGTCCAGCAGACGAACACACGCCGGCCGGCCTGGTCGATGACGAGGGGAGCGCAGTAGGAGGCATCGTCCTCCAGCGCGGTCCAGCGCTCGGCGCCGGTGCGCTTGTCGAACGCGCCCACGCAGGCCCCTTTGCCCGCGAACGGGACGATCAGCAGATCGCCTTCGATGAGCGGCGCCGCGGCAATGCCCCAGGTAGGCATGCGGATGCGGTATTCGGTCCTGAGGTCCCGGCTCCACAGGACTTCGCCGGTCGCCGCCTGGAAGCAGAACAAATGCCCCGCCGCGCCCAGGCTGTAGGCCCGGTCGTCCTCGACCAGCACCGACGCCCTGGGCCCGGCCCGGTAGGCGATCCCCTTGTAACTGCAATCGTAGCTGTGCGACCAGATCTTCTCACCGGTCGCGGCATCGAAGCAGTGGACCCGCTCCATCTCGCGCGGCTCGGTCACGCGATCGGTGACATAGACGCGTCCACGGGCGACGGTGGGCCCGCTGTATCCCGCGCCGATCGGCACACGCCACCTGAGGGGGATCTGAGGCCCGCAAAACTCCTCGATCAGCCCGGTTTCGGACCACACGCCGTCGCGATGCGGACCGCGCCACTGAGGCCACTCGCCGGCCGGTACGCGCTCGCTCGCCCCGAGCAGGCAGAGAACCATCCCAACAAAGAGACACCTGATGCTCATCGGCATTCTCCCGGACAACAGTTTTACTTCCATCGCGGCGTCAGACCTCGTACAAAGGTATCCCCGGCCTCGGGGCCTTGGTTCGCACGGCCGGAACCGGCCGCACAGTTCACGGACATGTGCCGCGGCTGACTTCCATGTACCCCCACCGACCCGGACGGTACAGGCAACACCAGAACATAGCGCAGGTGACTCCCGTTGTCAAAAGGTCCTTGTCCACGAGTGCGTGACCGTTCTTACGAGCCTTTGGGACAACGGATATTTGGTCCCTGCGCGGCAAAAGAAAAGGGGACATTCTACTTTTCCTTCCCGGAAGGGGAAAAGCAGAATGTCCCCTTTTCCGGCCCGGGTTGGGTGGCATCGCCAAGGCCCAAGGCCTTGACGATGGCATTCAGGGTTCCCGCGCAGGTCCGGGTTCCCCCAGGGAACAAGGTGGTTGCGGGGTCCTTTCCGTCTCCCACCGGGCAGAGCCTGTGATACCGCTACGGGAATTCTTATCGGGCGTTGCAGGTTGCGGCTACGGTTTCGGGACCGGCGCGGGTGCCGGGAGCTCGTCCAGGGGCATCTCCTCGATGATGTGTTTCGTCAGGGTCTTGCGCGTGGCGGGATCGCCGAGGAAGGTCTCGGCGGGTGGCAGCGGCAAGGCCGGAGGCTTTGCGCAGGCCTTGCCGATGGCGGATGGACGAAACCATCGGCAAGCTCCGAAGACTGCGCTTGCCGCTGCCACCCGTCGCTGCGCGGCGGATGTTGGCGAGAAACATGGTCTCCGCCTTGGGTGCCACGCCCAAGCCCTGCTTGAGCGTGCTCTCGGTTAGTGGCGGAACATGGAC
>VGYL01001087.1 GCA_016872975.1 Planctomycetota bacterium | reverse complement strand
GGTTCGTGCCGGTGGAAGATGACCCGGTAGCCGTCGGCATCGACGAACCACACGGAGACATTGAGGCAGGTGCGACCATCCGAAGTGGGTGTTTCCAGCGGCAGCAACGAGGAAGTGGAGGCGTGCTTATTCATACTATCAATACGAACGCCACCTCAAAAAGTTCAAAAAAACCATTCCCGCATTACGCCGCATCATCCCTCCGAAAACCTGCGAAACCTCAGGGAAATGCGCGGCTATGTCAGGAGGTCTGAAGGTATTCCCCAGATCGAGCCGTTCCTCGAGCAGAACCCTGGCTCCGCGGCTCAGAACCAACCGCCCGGCCGTGCTGTGGCTGCCGCCGGCGGTGAAAGAAAACCCGATCTGCCCGTCGCCCCGATCGCGGATCGTCACCCGGCCCCGGGTCTGGAGGCCCGGGCCCCGGGAATTCCGCCCCTGGCTCTGCGGGTCGCGCGTCTCGTCCTGCTCCAGCGACGTGATCCGAACCAACGCCGCTCCCGGCCCGGAGATGCCGCCGCCTTCCCGCATCAGGGCGCCGCTCGCGTCGCGCATGACGATGCCCCCCGCTTCGTTGAGCAGGTGGGCCAGCGTCATCTGGTCGCCCCGCAGGGCATAGACACCCGGCTTCTCCACGGCGCCGGTCACATAGACACTGCAGGTCTTGTATTCGAAGACACGGGCAAAGACCGCCGGCCGATGGGCCACGTGGGCGCGGTACGCCTCCGCCACCGCCACCTCGGTCTGGGAGAGAGAGAGACCCGCCACCTCTATTGCGGCGATTCCTGGAAGTTCAATCGCCCCCCCCTCGTTCACCCGGCACAGATGGGTCTGGCTGTCCTGATTGCGCGTCTGCGCCACCTGCACCTCGGCGGCGGTAACGGCCCGCAACAGGGCCGGGATCGTGAACTCCAGCACGTCACCGGGCACCACCCGGTAGGGACCGACCTGGAGTCGAGCCTCTTCGATGCGCTGCATCTCGATCGTGGGCACGATCGATTCCGCTTTTTCAAACGCCGCCCATTGCTCCGGCGTCGGCAGGCGCACTGAGTCGCCGCAACCAGCCAAACACCACGACAACACCGTCACCGTCAGGTGTGCCGCGGCACGCCGATACCGGATCCGACCTCCCCGGGGGGAGTTGCTTTTTACGAAGTTCACCCTTTTGCCTCCGAACCTCTTCCCCGGACCCCGCCGTCATCCTCAATGAACGGCAACGATCCGGACCTGCATCTCAATCAAAGCGCCCAGCCTCCCTGAAAATCATCCTCCTCCGGGTGGTCCTGACGCTTGTCACGACCACCGATGCTTCTCCACGCATACAGCCACGTTTCTCCTGGAAAATAGGCGACGACCGAGTTACCCCGGCTACACGTGATCAGTTCCCCACTGCACTGGGAACGGACAACGCGACACTCTGTCCCCCGTTAACGCCAGGGCTGCACCGGCGGCGCAAAGGGACTGCGCGGCGCCGGTCGTGCCGGTACCTGGACTTTCGCCTGCATCTGAATGAGGGCCAGTCCTTGCCGGAGCGAAGACGCCATCCGGGTCGACGGTCGCACGGCGCTGCCGGCAGAAATCCACATCGGCCTCAACATCATAGGATTCAGCGCGGTTGTCGTCGTGCGTTTGACTTGCGGGGACTCGCCCGAAGCCGGGGCCGCGGTCGCCCGGCCGGTGGCGAGCACCGCCAGGAGTATCAACATGCCTCCGGAAATGATACATCTATGATCGAACAATCCTCTTCGGAATGTCTCTTGAGCCTTCTTCATGACTTCTCCTTATTCCACAACCTGGTGCTTCCAGCCTTTACTGTCTGTCGTCACGGCTTCCGTAGGCCGGTACAACTTCCCTTCTAGTCGACCTTCTCCGCGACTTTCGCTTGCTCCGCGACCGCCAGCGCCCACAGGGCTTCGCCCGTCACCTCGTTGTTCTCACCGTCGCCGGCGAAGTTCTCCCAACCGCCGGTCGGAAGCTGGCTCTTCTTCAGATACTCGGCCGCCTTTGTGATCGTGGCGAGGTATTGACTGCTGTCGAGCTGCGCCAGTGCCAACAGGGCAAAGGCCGTCTCCTGGACCCCTTCATTTCCCGCACCATTGTCCATGCTCGAACTGATCCAGGTGAACCCGCCCGTCGCGAGTTGATAGCCGGCCAAGATCTTGCCCAGATCGGCCAGACTGCTCGCACCGGAGAAGGCGCCCCTCGTAGGATCGAAGTTCTCGCCCACCGAGGCCAGACCGAGCACAGCGCCAGCCAACCCCAGCACATCGAACACCTCTCCCTCGCGGACAACATTGAGCGCGGCCTTGGTGGCCGCGATCCAGGGCTTGGTGTCCATCCCGACGGCCCGCGCTGCGTGAAGTCCCATCCCACAATCGAACGCGCCCAAGTTGGGCAGACCTTGATCGATTCGCATCAGACGGACGTTTCCCAGATACCAGGTGGTGTCGACCCGCCACGTCCACTCACCCCAGTACGGGAATGTCCCTGTCGCCAGCGGCTTGAAAAAATTGTTCTTGACGTGATCCGTGTACTTGGTGCCCCCGAGAATCC
>VGYL01001086.1 GCA_016872975.1 Planctomycetota bacterium | reverse complement strand
CACAACCTGATGCAGGCCATTGCCCGCGTGAATCGGGTGTACGGCGAAAAGCCGGGCGGACTGGTGGTGGATTTGCTGGGGCTGGCGGATCAACTGGCCGACGCCCTGGCGACCTACACGCAAGCCGGCGGGCGGGGCGACGCTGTGAAGAAGGTACAGGACGAGGCCCTGCCGACGATGAAGGGTGCGTTCGAGAAGCTGCAAGCGTTCTTCCACGACTTCGATTATGGGCAGGCGCTGGAGCAGAAGAACCTGGCGCTGGAGACGTTACGCAAGTTGCTGACCGATCAGATTCGCAGCACCGAGCGAACCAACCTCGTCCAGAGCAAGAAGTTCCGCGAAGCCCTTGAAGACGCGATGCTGCGCTATACCAACAAGGCCATTACGACCGCCGAGATGATCGCGCGGTTGCTGGACCTTGCGAAGTGGGTACGCGAAGTGCAAAGTCGCGGCCAGGAACTGGGCCTCAGTACCGAGGAGACGGCGTTCTATGATGCCATCGCCGAGAACGAGTCGGCGCGCAAGGCGATGGCAAACGACACATTGCGCCTGATGGCTCGGGAACTCGCGGAGATGGTGAAGCGATTGCCCAAGCTCGATTGGACTCAGCGCGAATCGGTCCGCGCGGATTTGCGCCGGCAGGTACGCCGGCTGTTGGCGCGGTATGGCTACCCGCCCGATCTCTCGGAGGATGCGACGCAGCTTGTCTTGAAGCAGGCGGAACTCTCGACGGCGAATGGAGAATAGCAGGAACGCCAACGCCCGGGACGGCATACCGGATTCAGGACCGAGATAAACAGGGCGTCGCCGCAATTCACGTCAGAATGCAAGGGGGACACAGGGAACGCGCCGCGGTTTCCGGGGCCTCTCAACCCTGTTACGCCTCCAATCGTCGGTCGAATCCTGCCCCTTGTGTTCGGCCGGAGCAAGGAGAAAGAACGGGCGGCGGGGCTACAGCTTTGTCAGTTCCCAGTTGTCTGTTCCCGGATCGGCTTGCCGCGTCGCGGTGCTCCGAACGGCGTCAGGGCCGAACCGGCCCTTGGCCTTGGTTCTTCGGGCAAAAGGCGTGGACAGGGCCGGGGACACCGGCGTACAATGGCGTCTCTGGAAGGGATCGTGCGTCCCCGTCTGCCGTGGGACGGCGGCGATCCGGATCGCGTACCATGATCTTAGGTAGGAGACGTGCCCATGACGCAGACACACCGAGAGCAGGACACAGGGAAAATCAACCGTCGCACGTTTGTCAAAGCGGGAGCCGCGACCGCGCTGACCGCAGCCTCGTGGGCGCGGGTTTCCGGCGCCAATGACCGGATTGGCATCGGGATGATCGGCATTGGCCTGATGGGCCGCATTCACACCCGCAACTTCGCCCAGCAGCCGGATGTCAACATGGTGGGCATCTGCGATGTCTATGATCCGCGGGCCCGGGTCGGGGCCGAGATCTGTGGCGGCAACGTCGTCCAGTGTCGGGACTTCCGCAAGCTGCTCGACAACAAGGACATCGACGCCGTGGTCATCTCCACGTCGGACCACTGGCACGCCCTGATGACGATGATGGCCTGTGCCGCGGGCAAGGACGTGTACGTGGAGAAGCCGCTGACCCTCTTCGTGCGGGAAGGGCGGTGGATGATCGACGTGGCCCAACGCCATAAGCGGGTCGTCCAGGTCGGCGTGCAGAACCGCTCCGGACCGAACTTCCAGCGGGCCCGCCAATTCATCCAGGACGGCAACCTGGGCCAGATCGTGGCGGTGCAGGACACGTTCTGCCGCAACCTCATGCCCGGCTTCGGCAACCCGCCGGACCAGGAGCCGCCGAAGGAACTGGACTGGGATTTGTGGGTGGGTCCCGCCCCGGCCCGGGCGTACAACCCCAATCGCGGGATCTACCATTTCCGCTGGATCTGGGACTACGCCGGCGGGCAGATGACCAATCTGGGCCAGCATTCGCTCGACATCGTGCAGTGGTTCACCGGCGCCAAGGCCCCGAAGTCGGTCTACAGCACCGGCGGGCGGACGTACCTCAAGGACAATATGGAGACGCCGGACAGTCAGGACGTGCTGATCGACTACCCCGGCTTCACGGGTATCTGCGTGTACCGCGAGGCGACGACCGGACGCGCCGGGCTTGGCATGGGCGGCGTCGCCTTCTACGGGACACGCGGCATGATGACCGTCGGTCGCGGCGGCTACGAGGTCGTCCCGGACCGCAAAGTCCTGCCCATGAACACGATGGCCAACATCCTGGGCGGCCACCCGCCGGGCGGGCCGCAGATGACGCCCGAGCCCGAAAACCAGCTCTGGACCGAGCGGCTGAAGGATGACACCGGGAATGCCGCCCAGGACTACGTTGCCCACGCGCGCAACTTCCTCGACTGCATCCGTTCGCGGCAGCAACCGCTCGCGGATATCGTGAGCGCCCACGAAGTGGCAACGACGTGCCATCTGGCCAACATCTCTCTGTTGACCGGGCGTAAGATCACCTGGGACGCCGAGAAGGAGCAGATCGTCGGCGATCCGAAGGCGAACGCGATGCTGACGCGCCCGTACCGCCAGC
>VGYL01001085.1 GCA_016872975.1 Planctomycetota bacterium | reverse complement strand
TGTCCGGGGAGCTGACGAACACCGAGAACGTCATCTCCTCCTCCCGCGGCGCCTTCAACGAGGCCGTCCGCGAATACAACTCCTACCGCGAAGGGTTCCCGGCCGTCATCCTCGCCGGCATGTTCAACTTCCAACCCGCCGCCTTCTTCGAGATCGAAAACGCCACTGAACGCGAAGCGCCCAAGGTCTCGTTCTCGTAGGTCCGCCCCGGCACCCTGCCCGCCCGCACCGTCTCCGCTCTTCATCCGGGCGCCCCGCCGGATTGCCCATCCAACATATTACCTACGCCATCGTCTTCCTGAACGAGAATACATACATATTTGGCGTACATAGACAGCATAGAGACAGATATGTGATTTCGTCGCCTTGTACATTCGTTTGTGTTCCGCCGCGTTCTTTTATCTATGTTGTTCCAGAATAGGATCTTGCTACGCTTCATGGCCCGCTTCTTCTTCGTGTTGGCATTGCGTCTGCTAAAGGTTGGGGCAGGACTTCGGTGCATTTCAGGCGTTGGGCTTGGGAGTCTTGGATGTGATCGAGGTGGTGAGAATCGACCGAAACACGGAGAGGGACATGAACAGAGAGCGGGTAAGGAAGTGGGCGTGGTCGTTGATGTTCGGGCTGTTGTTCGCGGGGGCGGTGGTTTCGTACGCGCAGGATGCTGCGCCTGCGGCGGCCCCGGCGGCCGGGGCGGTGGCGGCTCCGGAGGCTCCGAAGATCTCGGTCGAGGGCTTCACGGTGAACAACGTCTGGATGATGGTGGCGACCTTCCTGGTCTTCATCATGCATCTTGGCTTTGCGACGGTGGAGTCCGGGCTGACCCGCGCGAAGAACACGGTGAACATCCTGTTCAAGAACACGCTGATTCCCGCTCTCGGGCTGCTGACGTATGCCCTGATCGGGTTCAACCTCATGTACCCCGGGGACAGTTGGATCGCCGGCAAGTTCCTCGGCTTCTCGGGCATCGGGCTTGCGATGCCGGAAAACGGGGGCACCAGCGGGTACAACGTGGGGTACACCTACTGGACGGACTTCCTTTTCCAGGGCATGTTTGCCGCGACCGCGGCGACGATCGTGTCCGGCGCCGTCTGCGAGCGGATCAAGCTCAGCAGCTTCCTCCTCTTCTCGACGATCTACGTTGCGTTCGTCTACCCGATCGCCGGTTCCTGGAAGTGGGGCCTCGGCTGGCTCAACGACATGGGCTTCCATGACTTCGCCGGCTCCACGCTGGTCCACTCGGTGGGCGGCTGGGGCGCGCTGGCGGGCGCCATCCTGCTCGGCCCCCGGCTGGGCAAGTACGTGAACGGCGGCATCAAGCCGATCATGGGCCACAACCTCCCGATGGTGACGATCGGCGTCTTCCTGCTGTGGCTCGGGTGGTTCGGATTCAACGGCGGCTCCGTCCTTTCGGCGGATCCCGCGGGCGTCTCCTTCGTGCTCGTGACCACCTCGATCGCCGCGGCCGCCGGCGTGGTGACGGCGATGCTGACGTCCTGGTCGGTCCAGAAGAAGCCCGACCTGACCATGGTCCTCAACGGATGCCTGGCGGGGCTCGTGGGCATCACCGCTGGCGCGGACGTGGTATCCGTGGGCGAGTCGGTCCTCATCGGCGGCGTCGCGGGCGTTCTGGTGGTCTTCTCGGTGCTCTTCTTCGACCGGATCAAGGTCGACGACCCCGTCGGGGCCGTGTCGGTGCATCTTGTTTGCGGCATCTGGGGCACGCTGGCCACCGGCATCTTCGGCACCGGGAAGAGCCTCGGCGTCCAGGCCATCGGCGTCCTGGCCTACGGCGTGTTCTGCTTCGTGGCGGCCCTGGCCATCTTCGGGATCCTGAAGGCCACGATCGGCCTGCGGGTCTCGCGCGAGGAGGAGATTCTCGGCCTCGACCTCGGCGAGCACGGCATGGAAGCCTATCCTGATTTCCAGGGCTTCCTGACGAAGTAACCAAACCCCCACGACGAAAGGGAACGAACATGAAGATGATCATCGCCGTAATCCAACCCGAGAAGCTGACCGACGTGAAGGCGGCCCTCCTGGAGGCCAAGGTCACGAAGATGACCGCCCTGAACGTGATCGGCTGCGGACAGCAGATGGGCTTCGAGGAGAGCTATCGCGGCGCGAAGTCCGAGATCAACCTGCTCAAGAAGGTGGAACTCCAGATCGCCGTCAACGACAGCTTCGTCCAGCCCACCGTCGACGCCATCATCAAGGGCGCGCGGTCGGGCAAGATCGGCGACGGGAAGATCTTCGTCCTCGACCTGCCGGAGTGCATCCGGATCCGGACGGGCGAGAAGGGATCGGAGGCCATCGGCTGAGCGGGGCCGCCATGTCCAGGGGACGCCCGGGTGCTTCGGCACCCGGGCGTCTTGTTTGGCGCCCCGCGGCCGATTCGGTCTTGACTTGCCGCCCACCGCAACCGAAACATACGTTCGATATTGGGTGGCGGCATCCGGGGAATCGAACCATCGGGAGGAGACACGGGACATGAGCGACCAATCGAGCCAGTTGCCTTCATACATCGCCAGCGCGACGCCGAATCCGGCCGCGAACCGGG
>VGYL01001084.1 GCA_016872975.1 Planctomycetota bacterium | reverse complement strand
GGAACTGCTCGTCCCCGGTCACGAGATGTTCTCGTGACGCCCGCAGAGCCAGCGTCAAGGCATGGAAACCGCTGACAAGGACGGTCGGCAGGCATTGGGGGCGGGCCCAATCCCAGCGTTGCCGCACCGGATAGAACACGCTCTGCTCGGCCAGCCGCAACGCATACTGTTTGGCCTGCAGGGCGGTGGTGTCCCGGTGGTACAAGGAAGAAAGAAGGCAGGTCCAGGTCGCCTCCCACCCGCCCTGGTACGGTCGCTCGTAGTCCCACCCATTGTGGGCGAAGATCCGCGCCACGGACGGGAGCTTCCCGGCCCGCACCTGATCTTCGAAGTACTGCACCACCCCGCGGGCATACCGGCCACGGGCGAAACCGAGATCCTCACGACTGGGCAGAAACGCCTCGGGGGGATCCATGATGTCACGGCCCACCATTCTGCCATGGTACCCCAGGCCGATCCAGAAGGATTCGTTGTACGCCCACGGCGGCAGGGTGAAGTATCGTTGCGTGGTGGAGAACAGGTACGGCTTTCGCGCGGGGCTGGCCGGGACTCCCTGCAGCCAGACCAGGACCAGCTCGGAGTAATCGTCCGGCACGGGCTCTCGGGAGCGAACGGTCAGCACGAAGTCCTGCTCTCCCTCCGGGGGCAGATGGAACACCTCCGGCTCCAGCGCGATGATCCGGAATCGACTGTCCTCTGCGCCCGGTTTGGGCCAGGGGCGGGCGTCGGCAAAGTAGAGCTCGTTCCCCTGGGACATACTGTAGAAGGTGCCCTCGAAGGTCATCTCCAGGCATCCGTCGGCGGACTTGGAACTGCGGCGCCGATGGACGAGCATGGCGGGCGCATGCTCGTAGGCGTCCAGGTGGTGCGGCTCCGCCAGACCGGGCACGGTAAGACCGGGGTAGTTGGTCACGATAACCCTCACGACCGACGGCCGGCCATCGGTGGACTGGTCCAACGGCCGAGGGGCCGGATCCATCGGCGGAAAGGAAAGACGCAGGCGGTGGCGGCCGGGGGCCAGAGGGACAGACCCGACGACCCATTTGGCTTTGTGCTCCGGGTAACCGGAATACGGGAACATGTACGGATGCGGCACCAGACCGCCGCGCAACATCGGGTCATAGAATACCGGCCGCCCGGAACCGTCAGGGAAAGGCTGGTTATCGAGGCTGACATTTTCGGCCCGGGAGTACCTGCCGGCGAACAACTCGATCGTCTCGATCCGGTCGGCCACATCCGCCGGCGAGGGCTGCGCCTCCTCGAACACCACCCGAGCGCCGAGGATTTCCGCAAAGGTCTTGTCACGGTAGAGGTACCCCGAGAAGGCTATTGTGCCCCGGTGCTCAGGAGACACCGCCAGCGTGTAGCGGATTCCCTCAGGAATGGACTCGCCGGGTGGAACGGTCCACCAGATCGTGTTATGAATCACCTGCCCGCTCCCGGCGTCCGCCACCATCGTTCCCGGCGGAATGTACTCGATGATGCGGAACCCGTTGGGGTGGGGATCTGGGGTCAACTCTTGACACTTGACAGGCTTTCTTTGCGGGTTGTTGTCAAGTGTCAAGAGTTGACCCCAAATCCCTCCCGTGCAATTCCACCGGAATAGGAGCGCTCGGGTCGTAGTCGCCGGGCAGGGTCCTGGCAACGCGCACGTCCGCGTCCGGTGGCGGAGGCTCCAACGAGTACGTGAGGTCGGAGAACTCGTTGCCGTCGCCGTCCGTGATTCGCACGGCCAGGTAGTTGCCCCACCACGGAAGCTCCGCCGCGCCACCGCCTTTGACGACCAAGGTCAGGAAGTTGAGGCCCTGGTGCAGAGTGAAATCGACCTGTTGCTCCACGGCCAATTCCGGGGCTCTGATCTCATTCGTGTGGCAGAGCAACCGGCCATTGTTCCAAACCGTCAGCCACATGGCGGCGCGATAGCACAAGCGGGCGGAACGGTCCTGCGGGGAATGAAGGTAAATGTGGTAGTACTGGCGGTGCCAACCGTCCCACCAGTCATCGGCGAAGAACCCGGTGGCGCTGTATTGCGGCGTCCAGATCATCTTGTCGTGGGTGGCAGGCCGGTGGTCCGGACCGCAACACTCATCACCGATATCCCAGATCTCGCCCGGAGCCGGCCGGAGGTTCGGGTCCTGGTGGAACTGCGGGACATCATAGGAAATCTTGAATCGATCCTCCCGCCTTTGGCCCAGATGCAGTAGCCACTTGAGATACCCCTTTTCCAGCCTGTCGCTTTGGGGGGTGAAGCTCCAGACCGGGCCCCGGCCGGGGCCCTCAAAGGTATAGGGGGCGGCGGCTTCGGCCGCGGGCCCCGGCGACCCGCGGCTATCCACGCGCCAATAATAGACGGTGCCAGGGTGAACTTATCCCGGCTGCGCCAGGGACTTTTTGGGTTTTCCACAAGCAACACACTTGCCCATTATCCCCAAGGTCCCCAGAGCCCCAGGAGTTATCCACAAAAACAAATTCCTATACAACGGATGTTCCACCTTTTGCTGGCTGGCAATTTGCGATCTAAGTGCTTTGTTTTGCGTGCTTTGGGCGATTCTCAG